>PWMA01000106.1 GCA_003558335.1 Candidatus Methanofastidiosia archaeon
CTGAGATAGAATTCGCCTCTCTTCACCAACTGTTCATTGTATATGGGCCAGTTTCTTTTCATGAACAGTTAGGGTTAGCAAAAGGTTTAAGCTTTACGGTCGAATTATTCAACAAAGCACTTTTGATAGAAAGCTTTTTATATCACTTCTAATACATCAAAAACTAGCTATATTAATTAATGAGGTGTATTTATGGCAGAAATTAGACAACCAATGAGCGTCCAACCAGAAGGCGCTCAAAGATTTATGGGCAGAGATGCTCAAAGAATGAATATTCTAGCTGGAAGAATTGTAGCAGAAACAGTAAAGACGACACTTGGACCAAGAGGTATGGACAAGATGCTCGTTGACTCTCTTGGAGATGTAGTTATAACAAACGATGGAGCTACTATCCTTAGTGAGATGGACATTGCTCATCCAGCAGCAAAAATGATTGTAGAAGTAGCAAAGACACAAGATGAAGAAGTTGGAGATGGCACAACAACAGCAGTTGTAATAGCCGGAGAACTTCTAAAGAGAGCTGAAGATCTTCTTGACCAAGATGTACATGCAACAGTTATTGCATCAGGATACAAAGTTGCGGCTGAAAAAGCTGAAGAAATATTATTAGAGATTGCAGATAAGATTTCTATTGATGACGAAGAAATGCTTCTTGAAATTGCAAAGACAGCAATGACTGGAAAAGGAGCAGAAAAAGCAAAAGATACTTTGGCACCTTTGGCCCTTAGAGCGGTTAAACAAGTAGCCATAATGGAAAATGGAAAATATACTGTTGAAACTGAAGACATTAAGGTCGAAAAGAAAGAAGGTGGATGTGTAGAGGACTCAACACTAATCCAAGGATTGATTATAGACAAAGAGAGAGTCCATGATGGGATGCCAAGAAAAGTAAAAGATGCCAAAATAGCATTGTTGGACTGTGCACTTGAAGTAAAGGAAACTGAAACTGATGCCGAAATTAGAATTACATCCCCTGATCAACTACAGGCTTTCTTGGACCAAGAAGAAGCAATGATAAAGAAAATGGTAGATCAAATAAAAGACTCCGGCGCAACAGTTGTATTCTGTCAGAAAGGTATTGATGATTTGGCCCAACATTACCTTGCTAAGGTTGGAATATACGCTACAAGAAGAGTCAAAAAGAGCGATATGAAGAAATTAGCTAAGGCCACTGGTGCAAGAATTGTTAATAAAGTAGCAGATCTTGAATCTAAAGATCTTGGCAATGCAGGCTCAGTAGAAGAGAAGAAGATCGGCGGAGACGAAATGACATTTGTCGAAGAATGCATAGATCCAAAAGCAGTAAGCTTACTTTTGAGAGGCGGTACAGATCACTTCTTGGAAGAAGTAGATAGAGCCCTTGAAGATGCAATCGGTGTTATTTCAACTGCAATTGAAGATGGAACTATTTGTGCTGGCGGTGGAGCAGCTGAGATGGAATTATCAAAGAAACTAAATGAATATGCTGAAAAGATTAGTGGCAGAGAACAGTTAGCTGTTAAAGCATTTGCACAATCTATGGAGATTATCCCAAGAACATTGGCTGAAAACGCAGGTATGGACCCAATTGATACTCTAGTTGCACTCAAAGCTTCACACGAAATTCATGACCACAAGAGATACGGAATCGACGTCTTTGATGGACAAACTAAAGATATGATGAAGGCCGGCGTCGTTGAACCTCTTAGGATAAAAGAGCAAGCAATAATGAGCGCTTCTGAAGCAGCCATAATGATTTTAAGAATAGATGATGTTATCGCCGCAAGTGGAATAAGCAAAAACAAAGGAATGGGCGATGACGACATGGACATGGCTGGCATGGGCGGTATGGGCGGCGGAATGCCCCCAATGATGTAAAATATTAAATATTTTATTCTTTTTTTTTATTAATATTTTTTTAATTAGTTGATAGGCAGAAAATATTTATTAACTTAAACTTGTTTTGTTCCCTATATGGAGTATGAATTTATTCTAGAAAAACTTAGATTATTATCTAATACTCTTACATTGGAAGGGATGTCAAAATATGGAATTAACATAGATAAGGCATTTGGAGTTTCAATTCCTAAATTAAGAGTCTTGGCAAAACAAATAGGAAAGAATCACGAACTAGCTCTTATTTTATGGGAACTAGGATATCGTGAAACTAAAATTCTTGCCAGTATGATTGACGATCCAAAAAAAATCACAGAGCTACAGATGGAAACTTGGGCAAAAGACTTTGATTCATGGGAGGTATGTGATCAAGTTTGTAACAATCTTTTTAGGAAAAATCCATCATCTTTTGATAAATCCTTCAAATGGTGTGATAGAAATGAAGAATTTGTTAAAAGAGCAGGGTATGTAACAATAGCAGTTTTGGCAGTGCATGATAAATTTAGAACTAATGAAGATTTTCTTATGTTCATGCCCAAAATACAACAAGGTTCAACAGATGAAAGAATATATGTCAAAAAAGCAGTAATTGGTCATTGAGACAAATTGGTAAAAGAAATCCATTTTTAAATAAAAAAGCAATTGAATGTGCATTAAATATTCAAAAGATAGATTCAAAATCTGCAAAATGGATAGCTTTAGATGCATTAAAGGAGTTACAAAGTCCTAAAGTTTTAGAGAGAATTAAAGAATAAAAAATCCATAAGTAATTTAAAGAGTCATTGATTAATCTGTTTAATAGTACTTAAGGGGGATAAATATGTTAGAAGTGGAAGGACTTAGCACTGAAGCAAAACTTGGAAAAATATTGATTATAGTTTCTTTAATATTAGGGGTTGTTGGAGTTTTCTGGCTACTTATTGGATTTAGCTTTGGAACATTATTTCCAATGAGACATAGTTGGGGATTTTCTATTTTTGCAGGATTGTTTCTTTTCTCTGCAGCAATTGTTAAGATATTGGGATTGATAGTTGGATTTATGGCACTATCTTCTACAAACATAAAAAATTTTAATAGAGCAGGAATGTACGCCATAATTTCAAGTTTACTCCCTCCACTTGACATTATAATACTTGCAGGCGGTATCTTATGTCTTTTGAGCAAGGAAGCAAAATAATCAATCTTTTTTCAAAAACTTTTTAAATATTCAATTA
>PWMA01000101.1 GCA_003558335.1 Candidatus Methanofastidiosia archaeon
GCTTGTGTTTTTGCCTTTGATTTTTTCAAGCTCTTTATCTGAGTAGTTTGTTATCCCTTTTGCAAATGTTTCTCCATCTAACTCAATTAAGACTATATCGCCAGCTTCAAACTCCCCTTCTACCCCGGTAATACCTTTTGGCAGTAAACTTTTGTGGGACAAAAGCGCATTTTTTGCACCCTCATCTACACTTAATCTGCCTTTCGGTTTAGCTAGCGTAATCCATCTGATTCTGTTTTTTTCAACATCAGTTTTAGGGACAAAAAGTGTTCCTATCTCTTCTCCAGAGTCCAATCTTAGTAAAAGGTCCTTTTCTTCGCTTGAGGCGATTACCATTAGACACCCTGAGCTTTGAGTTATCTTTGCAGCCTCTAGCTTTGTCCGCATCCCACCTGTCCCTTTGTCTCCTGCCTTTCCGCCGTAACTTTCAATCTCTTTTGTTATCTCTCGAACTACTGGTATCTTTTCTGCATCCTTTGACTTTCTGGGATTTTTTGTATAGAGGCCGTCTATATCGCTCATGATTATCAGTAGGTCTGCCTCAATCTTGCTTGAAACCATAGCTGACAGTGTATCGTTGTCACCAAAAGTCTCCCCAATTTCATGTACACAGATTGGATCGTTTTCATTTATTATAGGGACGACTCCAAGCTCTAAAAGGGCAGACATGCTGTTTCTAAGATTTAGGTAAGTTTTTCTGTCTGAAAACGCATCGTATGTCAAAAGAATTTGAGCTACCTTTAGGCCATAATCTTTGAAGGCTAGTCTCCACTCCTCCATCAATAACCCCTGTCCAGCAGCAGCTGCCGCCTGCTTTAGCGGTATCGATTGCGGGCGCTCTTTAAATCCCAGTATCTCGCAACCTGTTCCTATTGCGCCAGAGGAGACAATTATTACATCTTTTCCTTGTTTTTTTAACGCTGAAACTTGTCTAGAAACATCTTTGGCAAACTCTCTGTTAAAGTTTCCATTTTTATCGTGAAGGCTAGATGTCCCTATCTTTACAACGATTTTTTTAGCACTTTGAAAGAGCTCTTTTCTATCAGTCATTTATATTCTCTCTTTATTTGAAATTCTTATCAAGTTTAACATGGGTGAATTTTTTGGCCTGACTTCCAACGTAATCGCTTACCTTGTGGCCGTTACCAACCAATACGTACTTATAGATTAGCATCCCTTCCATACCAGTTGGGCCTCTTGCGTGAATCTTTTCGGTACTAATTCCAATTTCTGCCCCTTTTCCATATCTAAAGCCATCGGCAAATCTAGTTGAGGCGTTTAGCATAACTGATGACGAGTCCACAAAGTTTAGAAAGTAGTCCTTTGCCCACTTGTCTTCAGTTAAAATAACATCTGTGTGGTGCGAGCCGTAGCGATTTATGTGGGATACCGAATCTTGTACTGAGTCTACTATTTTAATTGAGAGCACTAAATCGTTATACTCTGTTACCCAATCCTCTTCAGTTGCCTTTTTTACGTTTAAATCTTTTAGAAGCTCAAAGCTTTTTTCACAACACCTCAACTCTACACCAGCTTCTTGGTACAACTTTGAAATCTTTTCGAGGAAATCAGTTGAGTTTTGGTGTACCAGCAAAGTTTCAATAGCGTTACAGACCGCGGGGTATTGTACCTTTGAATCAAAGCAAACTTCTAGTGCTTTTTTCTCGTCATATTTTTCATCTACATAAGCATGGCAGATTCCATCGGCGTGGCCCAACACGGGGATTTTTGTATTTTCCTGGACAAATTTCACAAACTCGTTTGAGCCTCGTGGGATGATTAGATCGATTAACCTATCAAGCTTTAGCATCTCTGTAACATCCTCTCTCTTTTCCAATAACTTAAATGCGTCCCTTGGGATTTCTTTGTCATCTAGAGACTTCAAAAGCGTCTCAAATATCTCTCTGTTTGTGTTTGATGACTCTCTTCCCCCTTTTAATAGAACGGAATTTCCGCTTTTTAGTGCGAGAGACATTATCTGTGGGATAACATCAGGTCTTGACTCAAAGACCATGCCTATTACGCCAATTGGGGTCGCTACCTTGTATAGCTCTAAACCGCTATCTAGCTCTAAGGATTGTAGCGTTTTTCCTACAGGGTCTTCAAGCTTTACCACATCCCTTATCCCGCTAATCATCTCATCTATTTTAGAGTCTGTTACCTCTAGCCTCTTTACTAAAGATTTTGTTAGCTCTCCTTTTTCGACTAGGAGTTTTGCCTCTTTCACATCCTCTTTGTTTGCCCTGATTATTTTGTCCCTGTTTTTGTCTAAGGCATCTGCCATTTGTTCTAGAGAAATGTTTTTTGATTTGGTCTCTGCATTTGATAGCTCTATGAAGGCTCTCTTTGCCTTTTCGGCTTTATCCCTAACATTTTCCATAAACTTCACCCAACTCTTTTGACCTCTCCTTTGCCTTTTTTACAGCTTCTGTAACTGCCTTTTCAAAGCTGTATTTTTCTAGCTCTTTTAGACCGCTTTCAGTTGTGCCGCCCGGGGTCTTTACCATACTGATTAACTCGTCAAACTCCTTTCCGGTCTCATTTGCCATCAAAACTGCACCATATAATGTGTCTAGTGATAGCCTCTTTGAAGTTTCTCTGTCTAGGCCTAGGTTTACTCCGCCTTGTGATAGCGCCTTTAAAAATAGAAATACGTAAGCAGGCCCAGAGCCTGATAGCCCTGTAACTGAATCCATAAGGCTTTCATCTACCCTTATAACTGAGCCAAGGTGGCTGAACACTTTTTGAAATGCTGCCTCATCTTCTTTAGTTACTAGTTTACCAACTGAATAGCAGGACGGTGAAAACCCTATTGAGAGCGTTATGTTTGGCATGACCCTTATAACTTTTCCATTTCGGGCCATATCTTCTATACTCTTTATAGGCACACCTGCTGCAACTGAAACTATCAGTTTGTTTTCAAGCTCTTCTGCCTCACTTAATACTTTAGGGATTAAGTTTGGCTTTACGCAAAGGATTACTATTTTTGATGATGATAAAACTCTAATATTATCAGAAGTTGACACTATGCCGTAATCTCTTTCTAAGGGTTCAAGAATCTCACTAGAGACATCGCTTA
>PWMA01000132.1 GCA_003558335.1 Candidatus Methanofastidiosia archaeon
TATAGCATAGATTTTGATTCAAGAAAAAAAGCGAATGTTTTACATCCGCGAGTGTTATTTTTTATAAAATATTGCATAAACTCTTCTTATTAACACTTTCCAATCTGCCGGAGGAATATATGATGATCCTCCAAAATTCATTCTATATACTTCCTCGACTTTGTCTTTCTTAATAAAACCTATCTCTATATGGTTGACAATGGCAATTACTTTAATAGCTTTGCCGTTATCATCTCTTTCAACAGCCTCTATTTTTACCGACATTACAATCCCTCCTAACTAAATTTTAAAGGTTCAAACTTATCTTACTCTACCATAATTTTATAAAAAAGCAAGTAAAAGGGATTTTTTAAAAAACTAAATTACTACTCACGATGATTTTATAAATTTTTTTTTATTTCATCTACTATTTCATCTAATTTTTTTTCCGCTTTTACATAGTAATCGGTTACTCCAAGTTGAAGATATGTTTGTATTTTATCCGGAGTAGCGGTATTAGAAACGACAAAAATTGGAATTTTATTAAAATCTTTTCCTTCTTCTTTACACCAAACAACAAAATCCAATCCATTTTCTTTTCCTAAAAGATAATGATCAAGCCAAATAGCATCTATTTTAACTTCATCTGTAATATAGTTTTTAGCTTGATTTACACTTCTTGCACTAATAACATTAAAATTATTTTTTTCTAACTTTATTTTAATAGCTTCTAGAAAAAATATCTTCTTCGTTTAGCATAAATTCTTTTTTAAAATCAATCACATTGTCCGTTCTAAGAAAATCTCCTCTCGCCCTGGCTGTTCCCAAGGTATAAGCAACCAAATTATTATCTTCCGACCAAAAATAATCCTCAACGCCTCCGAGCGCCGGATTACTAATCATATTCATTTCTCCTGACTTAATATCAACAACGATAAGAAAAGAAACCGTAGTAGCTACCGCATAGTCGGAAACAGAAAAAATCATATTTCTGTTATTAGGAGAAATGGACGCGGCTCTATCAAAGAATCTAAAACCTCCCGGATTAACCTCCCTTCCACCTACTTCCGGCTCCTCTTCAAAAATGTCCCAATTTTCCTGAGTCCATTGATTGAGCTCATCAATGGTAAGCTGAAACATAATCTCGTTTTCCTCGTTTATCACTCTTATTTCTTGTGATTCTATCCCATCCTCGGGAATAAACTCTACCTGCAGTTCCATTTCTGCAAATTCATTTTCCATATCCACCTCTTCGTCTTCAGTTGGCATGTACAAACCTCCAACTAGTACAACAAAACCAATAAATAAAATAATATATAATATTTTCATATTTAAAATAGATTAATTGTTTGTTTGTGACCTTTATAGCTTATTTCTACCAAACACACTTAGCCTGTCAACTTTTCTTTAGGTTAGTTTTTAACTCTCCTGGGGGCTATACGTACTAATGAAATTTCCTGCCCCTCAACAGCAGCATAAATAGCTCCGTCATGCTTGCCAACTGTTACATCACGCACCCGCCAACCTTCTTCTTTTAATAATGGGTCCTGTTCTTCAAGTCCACCGTTAGTTAATTTAAAGTGAGCTAAGTACTGGCTCGCAAGACCACCTACAAAAAGATCTCCCTTCCACTCATAAAAGCCTTCTGCATTATAAAATGTCATTCCCGCAGGCGGAAAACCGCCGGTATTGCACTCCCAATAATAAATTGGATCTACAATGTCATCTCTCTCCCAGGGCAAATCACCAATATCCCTGCCGGTTATGTAATCGCAACCGGTATGAGTCTCCGGCCAACCATAATTACCGCCAGCTTCTATGATATTAATTTCATCGCCATCTCTTTCGCCGTGTTCGCTTTGCCATAACTCTCCCGTTTCGGGATACAGTGTCATTCCTTGAGCGTTTCTGTGCCCGTACGAATATATCTCGTCAAGCACATTTTCATTGCCCACAAAAGGATTATCATCGGGAATACTGCCATCACGCATTAAACGTAAAGTAGTCCCAAGAACATTGCTTGCATCTTGCGACACATGATTATCAAAATCCTTATCTCCTCTATCGCCAATCGTTACAAAAAGATGGTCTCCATACACAACTACTCTTGAACCGTAATGACTTGTTCCCTCTTGAAAGGGCTCGGCAATATATAACACTTCTTTATTTCTTAAAGTGAAATCTTCAATATCAAGCTCTGCTCGCCCCAGATGTGTTGTACTACCACCGTCACCACTTGCCGAATAAGTAAAATATATTTCTTTATCATCGCTAAATTCAGGAGAAACGGCAACATCAAGCAGTCCTCCTTGTCCTCTGCTGTTTACTTCCGGAATCCCATTTATTTCAATAACTTCCAATGATTCCGTATCAATAACAAACAAACGGCCTGAATTTTCTGTAGCCACAAGTTGTGATGTGTTGGGTATAAAATCTATCCCCCAAATTTGTCCTAATCCTTCTGAAACTATTTCTAATACGGGTTCAACTTCTTCATTTTGTCTCTCTCCTATAGGCGTACCCACTCTGCTAAGATCATCTTCTTGTGTCATATTTTGCCAATAAACTATCCCGGCAACAGCAACTACAAACAAGATAAGAATAGTTATTATAATTTTCTTTTTTTTCATATTTTAAATATTTAATTTTTATCTCTTTTAATATTGATATGATTGTTTCAAAAAAGATTTAATCTCATTTAAAATATCTTTTGTTTGAAAATCACGAGATATAAATATAGTTTTATCTGCATATTTCTCATAAAGAGGTAATCTTTCATTATAAATTTCTTTTAATGTTTTTGTTTTTAAACCAATTATTCCCCTATTATCTAAATCTGAAATTCTTTCTTTTATTTCTTCATAAGATAGGTGTAAAAAAATAATAGTAGATATTTCTTTAAGAAATTTCATAGCTTTCTCAGAATAAATACAACTTCCAGCAGTAGATATAATTGTACGAGAAGCATTACTTAAATTTAAAATAATCTCTTCTTCCTTTTTAACGCAAAATTCATCTCCAAAATTATCAATTATTTCTTGAAGCGTCATTTTGCTTTTTTTTCTTATTAAATCA
>PWMA01000133.1 GCA_003558335.1 Candidatus Methanofastidiosia archaeon
ATAAATTGCCATATAAAAGAGCCTGTCTATATCTGTAAATTTAACTTTCTTTTTCTTTCTTTTTAAAATTTGATTCTCTTTTAGTAGAATCATATTTTCAAGTTCTAAATTCCTTTTAACAAATAACCCTATTAGAAAACGAAACATTATTTTAAAGATAAAAAATATATATTCAAAAAACATATGCAACTTAATATATGATTTTAAAATAATTTCCAGTTAATTTTTAAAATTGGTTAAGATATTGATTTTTCAAAAAGATGAGTTTTTAGCCATTACAGGCCAAGAGAGTATTGGAGTAGATATCAGGAAAAAGCTTCAAATATTTTTAAGGCTTTAATTTATAGAGTAACGCATTTAAAATGGCCACCATGGATAAGCAGACAAAGAGGTGGTCATTGGCTAATGAAGCTGATTAAAAACGCTAGAGCAAATCTCCTTTTAAAAAAGTCTATTTTAAAAACTATTCTTTTTTATCAAGAGAAAAATTTAGCCATAAATTAAGTCAGCTTTTCTCCATGACCACCAAAAAAAAGTAAAACCTACTTTTGATTGTCATTATCATATTTTTTCTAATTTGGTAGTTATTTTTTTTAATAAAAATTTTAAAAATTAGGAGGAAAAATGGCAAATGACAGTAAAAGTAGTAAAGACATGGAGATAGCGATCTTTAGATTTGGAATTATTTCAGATTTCGTTGTAGGGGCATGTCTAAATTATGGTGAAAAAGAACAATTAATAAGGGAGAAGGTGTCAAAAAAGTACAATATCCCATATTCAACTCAAACAACTGTATCTAAATCAACAATCAAAAGTTGGATTTTAGATTATAGAAATGCAGGAAATAGAATTGACGGTTTAATGCCGAATTTAAGAAAAGATGCGGGTAAATTTAAAAGCTTAGATGCAACTCTTCAAATGGCAATTAAAGAGATAAAGAAAGAAAAACCGGATTTAACAGGGATAGCAATTATTTCAGAGTTGCAGCATAGAAAATATTTGCCTTTAGATGCAAAAATTAATCTTAGTGTATTATATAGATTTTTGAAAGATGAAAATCTTGCGAGACCTAAAAAAATAGTTGATAGAAGAGCTTTTGAAGCCGTTTCTCCAAATGAACTTTGGCAATCAGATGTAATGCATGGACCATATATAACTTTTCAGGGAAAAAAAAGAAAAACATATTTAATTGCTATACTTGATGATCATTCTAGATTAATACCACATGGAGAATTTTATTTTTCAGAACAACTTACTGATTTTAAAAATTGTTTAAGGCAAGCTATTGAAAAAAGGGGGCTTCCTCAAAAACTTTATATAGATAATGGATCTTGCTATAGAGCAATTAATTTAGAGCAAATTACAGCAAGTTTAGGAATTGGAGTAGTACACACACCCCCATATACACCACAAGGGAGGGGAAAAATTGAAAGATGGTTTAGATATGTTAGAGAAAATTTTTTATACGTAAATAATAGCTTTAAAACCTTAGATGAACTAAATGAAGCCTTTGATGATTGGATAGAAAGTTATCATAATAAGGTACACTCAACTACTAAACAAAGCCCTTTAGATAGATATAAAAATAATATGAAATGTGTTAGACCTGCACCTAAATATCTTATCGATTATTTTAGATTAGTTGCTTTAAGAAGAGTAAAGAAGGACAGAACTATAAGACTTAATGGTACTATTTTTGAAGTTCCCGTGGATTTAATAGATTTAAAGGTTGAAGCAAAATTCCATATGGAAACACCAAGTGATGTTGAAATATTTTTTGACGGAAGAACTTATGGAAAAGCTATTCAACTTGATAAATCAGTCAATTTTAAGGTTGGTAGGAACACCAAGATTTCTACTGAAACTACTAAAACAAATATAGAACCCGGGAAACTATTTGAAAGGAATTAATTATGAAATATACAGAATACTTTGGCATGAAAAATGAACCATTTATAAGTAATATCCCGACTAACAAGTTATTACAATTGCCAGGGACTTTGGCAGTTAAGCAACGCTTAGAATATCTTGTTAATGTTGGTGGGGTTATGGCTTTAACCGGGGATGTTGGTATTGGAAAATCTACAGCTTTAAGATGGTCCTTAGATCAATTTCATAAATCTGAGCTTTATAGTATATATATAACTGCAAACACTGCTTCAACAAATGAATTATATAAACAATTATGCTGGGAGTTAAAGATAGATATAAGGACAGGAAGCAAATCCTTGCTTATGAAAAGTTTTAAAGCTGCGATAGAAGAGATAGTAAGGCAACAACGATGTAAAATCTTAATTATAATAGATGAAGCAAATTTACTAAGAGCAGATGTTTTTGCAGAAATCCATGCTGCAACACAGTTTAATTATGATTCTAAAAATCTATTTTCTCTAGTTCTTGCTGGTCAGAATAGCTTGTTTGACAAATTAAAATATAGAATATCGGCTCCACTTTCATCAAGAGTTATTACCAGAGCACATCTTAGCTCAATTACAGGAGAACAAATGAATGATTATATTAAACATCATCTTAAAATAGTTGGAGTAAAACATAATATATTTAATGAAAATGCTATTTCTGCAATTTATCAAGGCTCAGGTGGTCTTCTTAGAAAAGCTAATTCTCTTGCAAGAGGAGCAATCCTGGCATGTATGATAGACAATGAAAATATTGTTGATGAAGAACATGTAAGACGTGCTTCTACAGAACTAATATGAAATATTATCTTTTAAGTGAACAAGATATTTATGAAATATTTGTTGAAATTGAAAATACAATCTACGATTTAAAAGAAAAAATTAAATCTCAAATTGACAATAAAACTATCAATCAATATGATGAGGAGGACTAAATGTCCTCCTCTTTTTTGATTTGGTCAATTTATTGTAATAATTTTAAAACTGAGTCAGAAGAGTGTAAGAATTTTAGGGCAGAATATTGTATTAAATCACAAGATCGGCAGATTTATATTTAAGCTGCAATGGTGGTGTGTTTATTTTTGAATATGAAAGATCACTTAAAAGTGAAAAAAAATATAAAGAAATGATGAAT
>PWMA01000059.1 GCA_003558335.1 Candidatus Methanofastidiosia archaeon
AGCATCCTTTGAAAGAGCCATAGAGTTGGATCCGTCACTTGGATAAAACACTCTTTTTTATTTTTTTTATTTAAAATTTTAAAAAAAGTTATTCTGTAAAATCTAGTTACAAAAGAATTCAAATTTTAGTAAGTTTTATAAGTTTCAGGCGCTTAAGTAAAAGAGTGGAAACTAGAGATGAAGAGAGTATTCTTACGAGAACAGAGATGCAGATCATGAAATCTGTGAAGCTTTCCTTTAGAACGTATGATGACTTGGAAAAGGAGGGTGTTGGAGATTCAAAGACATTAAATTCAGCGATAAATGCACTTTTATCTAAAAGATTGATGTCTCAGATGATCAAAGAAAACGACCTTGGTTACTCTACAGAGTATTTTCTAACACCTAAAGGCATTGAAATGTCAAAGATTTTATCGCTTATGCGAGTCTATAAGTTTCCCGATGAAGGGATGACGAGAAGAAGGCTTAAGATACTTGATTTCTTGGATGAAGAAAAAAGCCTTAGTGAGATAACTGGGTACCTTGAGATTGATGAGGCAGAGACTAAGAGAAACTTAAGGGTCTTAGTAAATACAAACCTAATAAAAAAGGAAGAAGATATCTATTCTATTACTTATCCTGGGACAAAGTTTTTGGGCCTATTTTTAAAGTAAGGTAGTATTTTTATGGAGACTTTATACATTGGTTGGAGTGAGGTTGACGATTTTATATCTAGCCTATGTGAAACTATCAAAAAAGAGTATGAGTTTGATGTCATAGTTGGCGTTTCGCGAGGAGGGCTAGTTCCTTCAGTTAGGATGTCCCATATATTTGGCGACAAAAAGCTAGTATTGATGGGGGCAAAATGCTACAAAGATATAGGGGAAAGAGAAGAAAAGGCCACCATAACGCTGTCAATAAAAAAAGAAGATGTTTTTGGAAAAAGAGTGTTGATTGTAGATGATGTCGCAGATAGCGGCCTCACGCTTGTTGCTGTTAAGGAGCATATAGAAAAATGTTCCCCAAAAGAGGTAAAGATTGCTGTTTTGGCGTTAAAGCCAGAATCGGCAGTAAAACCTGATTATAGCATATTTTATACTGACAAGTGGATAGTTTTCCCTTGGGAGAAGAAAAAATGAGAAGTTTCATATCGATAGACATCGAATCAAAGGATGTTTTAGATAAAATATCTAACTTTCAAAATGATTTGAAAGGCTCAGCTTGTCCTATGAAGATTGTTCACAGAGATAATCTTCATCTTACCTTAAAGTTTTTGGGCGATATAAGTGATGCTAGTTATAAAAGGATAGTTGAGCTTTTAGAGCCTTCAATATCACAGTTTCCAGCTTTTCAGGCAGAGTTTAAAGGTACTGGGTTTTTCCCTACAATCTCTGAGTTAAGGGTTGTATGGATAGGGATGGATGCACCTGAAATAGTTTACATTCAAAGAGATATAGACGAGACACTCGCATCTATTGGATTTAGGGAGGATAGAAAGTTTGTTCCGCACCTAACAGTTTCACGGATAAAAAGCTCTCTTAATAAAAAATCTCTTTTAAATGTCTTGGATAGATACAAAGAGCATGAGTTTGGAACTCAAAAGATTGAAAAGATTAAACTCAAAAAAAGCACTTTAACGCCTCAAGGGCCTATATACGAAACTTTAAAAGAATTTGACCTAAAGAAGGTATGATGTTTTCCAAGATAAGAGAGGATGTTTTAAAGAAGATCGTTCCAAGTGAAGCTGAAAGAAAAGAAGTTATTTCTGTTACCGATAAAATTTTAGAGCACTTAAATCAAAAGATATTAAATGGTGGGCTAAATGCAAGAGCAGAAGTTGTAGGCTCAATTGCAAAGGACACCTGGATATCAAATGATAGGGATATAGATATTTTCATTGTTTTTGATAAATCAACGCCATTAGAGGATCTAAAAAGGCTTGGATTAGAGTTTGGAAGGATTGAGTTAGAGGGGTTTACATCAGAGACTGCATATGCAAATCACCCCTACACAATAAACAGGTTTAAAGAGTTTAAGATCGATGTTGTGCCCTGCTACGACTCAGTTGAGATAATCACAGCAGTTGATAGAACGCCTCATCACACAAAGTTTGTAAAGGAAAACATCGGAAGTTTAAAGGATGATGTAAGGCTATTAAAGCAGTTTATGAAAGGTGTTGGAGTTTATTCATCGGAGCAGAAGATCCAGGGGTTTGCAGGATACCTTTGCGAGATCCTAATAATTAACTACAACGGATTTGAAAATGTCTTAAAAAGTGCTTCAAAGTGGAATCGTGGTGAGTATATAGATCTAAAGGGAGGGGGAAGTAGAAGTAACTTTAAAGACCCCCTAATAGTGATAGATCCTGTAGATCCTAAAAGAAATGTTGCTTCCGCTCTTTCTCTTGAAAGGTTGTCGGAGTTTATACATTATTCAAGACTGTTTTTGAATTCACCTTTAGAGAGATATTTTCAAAAAAAGAAAAGGGTTTTCGAGAAGATGTTCCCAGGCTCTCAAACTTATGCAGTTGTTTTTAATGGAGATCTTCTAGAGGATATTATCTTTCCACAGCTTAGAAAGAGTGCAAAATCTATCTTTTCCGTCCTTGAAAGAAACGATTTTAAGCCTCTCTCTTACGGGCTATTTAAAAAGGGTAGTGATTGCGGCATAGTTTTTGAGATTGAAAGGTATGAGCTATCGCCCTTGGTAAAGCATTTTGGGCCAAGGATCTTTGATTTAAAAAACTATGAAGCTTTTGTTTCTAAGCATAGGAAAATATACATCGAAGAGGATAGAGTCTATGCCTTAAGGAAGAGATCTTTTTTAACGCCAAAAGAGGCCATTAGAGATGTCCTCTCTTTAAAGGAAGGGTTGGGAAAGAACCTAAAAGAGATGGAGTTTAAGATATTGGAAGGTGACGAGGCAGTTTCCTTTTTAGAGGATAAAGAGTTTGAGATCTATAGTTAATTTCTAACAAAGTATTTTCTAAGCTCATCTACACCCAATACTGTAAACGCTATAGGTATTATTAAAATCCAATCGTTTAGGCTAAGAGGCA
>PWMA01000138.1 GCA_003558335.1 Candidatus Methanofastidiosia archaeon
AATAGTCCCCAGCTATCTTTAATGTTCGAGTAGATTTTATATTATTTAAATAGTTATGTCTTTATATGGGCAGATTTAATTTTTATCAATTTTTCTTAGTTTATTCAAAGAGACTGCCCCAAACAGTGGACCTAAAAATAACAATGAAAAGGCATACCTCCAACTTATCACGTCTACAACTAAGGGTATAAGCCTGATTGTAATAATTGATATAAAAAATCCAATGGCAAGTTGAATTGTAACAGCTGTTCCCATATATTTTTTATCTCCAACTTCGGTAGCTAATCCAGAATATTGAGGACTATCTGCAACAGCGGACATTCCCCAAATTAAAGCAATAAGTATCATAGCTATATTGTTTGCACCAAAGGTAAAACCTATTATTAAAGAGCACATCCCACTTATTGAAAGCATTAAAATATTAAACTCCACTTTACCAATTTTATCTGCAAAAATACCTCCGAAAAACGTAGTTAATGATCCAAATAGAAATATCAAAAAGGTTACCAAAGAAAAGAATAGAAGAGAACTATAATTGGTCCCTGATGCTAAATAGGATTCTCTTAAAAAAATAGGGATCCATGCCCACATCGCGTATAGTTCCCACATATGCCCGAAGTATCCGTAATTTACCAATCTAAGCTTTTCATTTCTCAAGATCTCTTTAATGTTTGCTATGTCAAATCTGATTGTACCTGCGGTATATGGACCTTCTTTTACAAATATAAAGACTAATAAAGCACTTATCAATGAAGCTAAACCCGATATACTAATCAAAACTCTCCAGTAAGGGATGCCTGTAAGATTGAATAGATAAGGCATCCCAGATCCTAGCGCAAGTGACGCTCCAAGTGTTCCAACTGCAAAACCCCTACCTTTTTGAAACCAAGAGGATGCAAGTTTCATTCCAGGAGGATAGACTCCAGCAAGAAAGAATCCTGTAAAAAATCTTACAATTATCAAAACATAGTAAGACTCTACAAAAAAGGCTACAATAAAACTTGTTAGACCTCCCAAAGCAGCTGACAATGCAAAGACGTTTTTTGTTTTGAAAACATCCGGCAAGTTGAGAATAGCATATGTAAGAGCACCTACAATAAAGCCTATTGTAACTATGATGCTAAGGAGACTTGTTTGTGAAGGTGTGAGATTAAAATATTCATTTAGTTGCGGTATAACTGCATTTGCACTAAACCAAAGAGAAAATGATAAGATTGCAGATAAGGATAATATGATTAGAATTTTCCAACGTAACTCTAATTGGAACATATGGATTTAAGATTCTTTTTTTTTATAAACTTTATGTTCTATGAAATATAATCTTGATTTGGAATTCAAAAAGAGTCCCGGCGGCCGGATTTGAACCAGCGGTCCGTGGATCTACAGTCCACTGCCCTAACCAGACTAGGCCACGCCGGGCTAATTCAAGATAAATGAACATATTTTAAAGCTTTTCGGTGTTCATAAATAGTAAGTATCATAGAATTCCCTAATTTCTTCCTCAGAGGGCATTTTAATTTCATCCCATAGTTTTAAAATATCTTTTAAACTCTCAAATTTATCTTGGGATGCAAATATATTATTTAGAAAATATTTTCTTTCTTTGATATCGATCTTTACAAATTCTAAATATTCCTTTGGCGTGTAATAGTTTAGAGGATTGAATCTTTTACCAAAATTCTCCATGCCATGAACTTCACTAAGTTCTTTAGGATCAGGGACAAGGTATCCATAAACAGGATCCTCTATCCAATTCTTGATAGCTCCTTTTGTTGACAGATTTAGAAGGTTTTTTGTATCTGAAACTGTAATTTTTTCTCCGCCTATAGATTTACCATTTTGATCAAACTCTCCGACAAAGCCGGTATTGACGATTAAAAAATTAATCTTTCCATTAGGGGTAAGCCCCATATCTCCAAAAACTTTCTTTTTTAAAACTGCCTGTTCAGCTTGCTCCCTTGCCATGAAATCTGTTGCTGAATAAGACCTTACTCTTGTTCCAGGTACTTTACCTGAGATGGCAGAAGTAATAATGCTCTCACAAGCACTATCAAATGAAATTGCCATCAATGGATCTGTAATCTTTACTATTGGATTAAATATATCATAACGTTTAAAGCTCAAAATATAGTTTCTCAAATACTTATCTTTTTTCCCCCAGGTAGAATTTAAATCACTGAATAAAAAGATGAATCTGCCATTAGTCGTTCCACTCTTTTGATAACTTTTGCATTTTAGCGAGCCTATCTCTCCATCCTTAACTGGAACTTCCACTTCATATCCGTTAATCTTTTTTTTAGAGTAATTAACCCCTTCACAGTCGATGTTTAATGCTAAAACTATATGATTTCCATCCTTTGATCTCATTAGGCCTGGGTACTCAGGACTTTTTTCTGATAATCCTTCAGATTTTGCAAAGCTTGCTGCCTCAAGACCAATTAACTTTACATCAACTACTTCCTCCTCTTTTGATATGATCTTTCCCAAAACAGCATCATCTTGCTCAAGGTTAGGGCCCACAGTTAATGTGGTCTTTCCAGTTCCACTTAAACCTATTATGACAGAGTTTTCAGAAAGTCCAGCGTGAAATGAAATCATTTTGTTAGATTCTCCTCTGTTCCAAACCATGGTCAAATTAGGCTTTTTGAAAGCACCTCCAAAATAATTAATTCCAAGGTTTAAAACACATCTAATATCATTTTTCATTTCAGTAAAATCGTAAAGTGAAAGAGGCTCATCTTCTTTATATTCTGGCCAAACTTCTTTTATCCTTTTAATATATTCTTCGGGGAGTTTTTCAGGAATTATAAAATTAAAACAGCTTGGATTAACTTCCCTTCTTGGAGGAAAAACCATCATTTTTCCCATCCACGAGATATAGGCGTTGTGAGGATTTGCTAAACTAACTACCGATCTTATCCCAACTTCATATCCATTTTCTCCCTGAATTCCATCAGTAATTATCACCGGAGGGCAATTGTTTAGATAATCCATTATTATGTCAAAAATTTTCTTTCCCACTATAGTGTCAAATTTCTTCTGACCTGCACCAAGCTTGTAACCTTTTGGCACCATATAATAGACTCGGTCCGGCCTACGTCCCTTTTGAGGCGAAGCAAAAAGATATTGTCCATCTTTTGTAACTATATAGTAAGGTTTTAGATAATCAATAAAAAATTCATTTGATGGATTTAAGATAATTCTCTCTTTTGGAATATTAAGATAATCTGAAATACTAATAGCTTTCATAAAAACACTTTAGATACAGGTTGCTATATTTTCTTCGAATATGCTCAAAAATTCTGTTAACTTTTCAATTGGAACGTATGCTCCACATGCTGGTGGATGGCCACCTCCTTTACCTCCAACCGACTCTGCACTCTTTTTTATCTCCTTTCCTAAATTTAGACCGTTTAACACTAACAATCTTGAACAGCGTGCTGAGATTTTATAAATATTTGGGTCTTGAGGTAATGTTGTGTATGCAGCTATGGGTAAAAACGGATTAGTGTCACGATTTCCAAGGACCAAATTTGCTACAGTTCCCACTATTGTATCATTGATCCCACTTCCATCAAAATACTGAAACTTTTCTTTTATTACTACCCCTCTACTTTCAACAAGATTCATGCTTCTTGCAATGTTTTGTCTATGTTTCCTGAGTAGCCCTATCAATATATCATAGTACACACCCCTATTGCCCTTGCAAACATAGAATCCTATCTCAGGCCTTCCATTTTTCCCACAGGCATTTAAACAAGTTGCAAATTCAGAAGAATCTCTCAAGGGACTTCTTTCCTCTTCTTTAATTAGAGAATAAGATTCGCCCATAATCATCTGAGGGATAAAAGATACATATTCTTGAGGAACAGAAGTTATAGTTTTTCTTATTATTTCTGTTGCAAGTTTTCTTTTCTCATCACTTGTCATATCTGAAACTGTTCTCCAGTTACCTTCAAAACACGATATGCCCAAGCTATTTAAAAGAGCCATTGCATTTGAGTCACTACCTGTAACCCCTGGAATTGGAGGATCAGAGAAGTATTGAAGTGACTTATAGATGGGTCTTGTTGTTCGCCCATACAAAAGTAAGTCTTCTTGTGACTTTACCAAACCTGCTTCAATGCTGTCTAGTAGTATATCCCTGTTCAATCCCTTTAGGCCTCCCCATGATCCTTGCATATCTCCAACCGCTCCAACTATTGCAATTGATGACAAGTCTTTGTTAGTTTTATCTAGCTCTAAGGACAAGAGATATGATAATCCTGATCCACTTACTTCTTCTGATCCACAGTAACCGAATCTATTCGGATTAACCTCTAAAAAAGGAGTCTCTGGGTATTCTCCTTGATGATGATCTAAAATAATAATGTTCTTATTTCCGTATTCAGACACAAGATGATTTATTTGTCCACTTCCCATATCCAAAAATATAGTAAGATCTCCTATATCAAAAGATGTGATTTTATCAAGAGATGTAAAATGAACCTCGTGTTGTATATTTAATCTGTCCAATGCAAGGGATAAAACTGCCGCTGAAGAAATTCCATCAGCATCAATGTGAGAAACAATCTTAATTTTAGAGTCTTTATAATCAAAAATAGTGTCTCTTGCTCTTTTCAATAGTTCGGCAAATCCCCTATCCATATTTTTATTTGAGGTATACCCTATATATAGTTTTTGATTTGGATATCAAATTTCATCTACCGATAATCTTATTCCAATGTTTTAAGGAAATTAAAGACTCTCTCTGATAGAGGTCGATTTTTAATTACATCTTCAATTTCACTTAATTTTGCCTTTTTTAAATTTTCAATTGATTGAAACTTTTTAATTAGTTTTTCTTTCCTTTTTGGGCCTAAACCTTTTACATTGTCAAGAGGAGAGTGAAAACTCTTTTTTCTTTTCATATTTCTTAAATTCTTTATAGCGAATCTATGAGCTTCATCCCTTATTCTAATCAAGAGATTTTTAGAACTGGCGTCCATTTTGGGATTTAATACATTTTTATAGTAGATATCTTCTTCTTTCTTAGCTATTGCAACTGTCGGTATTTCAATGCCAAACGAGGCCATTACAGAAACGGCAGCGTTTAAATGGCCTCTTCCTCCATCTATTAAAATTAAATTTGGCAACATTTCTATATTTTTAAATCTTCTAGTTAAAACCTCTTTAAGAGAGGATATATCGTCTTGTCCCTCAACTGTTTTAATTTTATAAATTCTGTAATGCTCTTTTGAAGGATTTCCATCAATAAATGTAATCTGAACTCCTATATTTATTTCAGAACCAATATTTGAAACATCATACCCTTCAATTCTAGACGGCAATGCGTGGAGTGAAAGTGAATTTTTAAGTCCTTCTAAAGGTGATATATTTTTAGAAGATAAGTAAAGTTCAGCATTTTTAGTTGCAAGAAGGACTTCTTCTTTTTCACGAGGAGAAAAAGCATTCTTTATGCTTGTTTTTTGTATTTCATTAGACAAAAAAACTTCTATTTCTTTTTTATCAGGGAGATCAAATGGCAAAATAATCTTATTGGGCAATACGGTTTCTTTATAGTGCTGTTTTAGAAAGGATGATAAAGTATCTTCCTTATCAAACAAAACTTCTTCGATATGATAATTTTTTATTCCTGTCAAAACTCCGGCCCTTACCATATATATACAAATACATATTGACTCTTTTTCATAATAGCCAATAACATCTTTATTTACAGGAACATCAATGAAAATTTTCTGCTGTTCCATTGATCTCCTTATAGCGTCTATTTTCTTTCGTACAGCTAGTGCCTTTTCATAATCTAAATTTTTTGAGTAAGATTCCATCTCTCTAGAAAGCTTAGATATTAACTCCTCACCCCTGTTTTCAAAGAACATCAGTAGTTCACTTATTCTATTATTATACTGATCTTTTGAATTTTCATCAGAACAGGGGGCAGTACATCTTTCTATGTAAAAATTAAGGCAAGGCTTTTTGCTCATTTTTTTGCAACTTCTTAGCTTAAATATTGTTCTTGCTAAAGCAAACATTCTCCGCGCTGATCCTACATCAGAATAAGGGCCAAAGTAATGGGCCCCATCTTGTTCAATCTTTCTTGAAATTACTATTCTTGGATAATTTTCATTTGTTATTTTTATATAAGGGTATTTTTTATCATCTTTAAAGTGAACATTGTAACGTGGCCTATATTTTTTAATAAAATTATATTCTAATAAAAGTGCTTCAGTTTCATTGTCTGTAGCAATATAATCTATATGCTCTACTTTATTCATTAGAAATTTTACTCTATCTGGCAAGTTTTTTTGAAAATACGAGGATAATCTTTTCTTTATAGATTTAGCCTTTCCAACATATAAGACATTTCCCAAATAATCTTTCATAATATATATTCCAGGTTCATCCGGATACATTTTGTTATTCAGTTCATTTTTCATGACTATGCTACTATAATATTTTCAATTTAAAAGCTTTTAAATAAAACACAAAACGTTTTAAATTATTTAAAATACCTAAAAATATTAAGTGATTTCATGAGCGTTGTACTAAGAACTTCTGTTCCAATTTTACTCCTTATCGCGCTTGGTTATATATCTAGAAGATATGGTTTCCTAAAAGAAGGCGATGAGAGAGTTTTAAGTTCATATATATATTATTTTGCGCTTCCATCTCTATTTTTCATAAATATGTATGAGGTAGAGTTCTCAAGAGAAGTTCTAAAGTATGTCTTTGCTGCAGTTTCTCCAACAATTATTGCAATAGCCCTTTTTATTACGATATTTTATACAGGGATAGTTAAAGATAAAAAAACATTATATCTATTGATAGTAACAACTGTCTTTGGTAGTCTTGCTTTTTTTGGTATCCCTTTTGTAGTATTTGCTTTTGGAACAGAAGAGGCTGAGAGATTAGCCGCATTATTTGCTGCATCAATAAGTTTTGGAAGCGTTATTACAGCAACTACAGCATTGGAACTCTTTAAACTTGATGGTGAAAAAGTTTCTAAAACAAAGATTTTAATAACTAGATTCTCCAAAAATCCTCTTATTGTTTCGACTTTGCTAGGAGTAGTTGTAAATCTATTAGGATTTAATATTCCGATATTTTTTTCTACAACCCTACATAGATTAGGAAGCACAACTTCAACTGTTGCGATATTTATGCTTGGACTATTCTTTTTTGGAAGGAGTTATGGGAATCTAAAGATGGCATTTGGGCTCAGTCTTTTGAGGATTATTTTTATGCCTTTAGTGGCTCTAACTCTTTTAAAGTTTGTCTTTGCTGTACCATCCTTTGAAAGCATTATTATTGTACTTATGCATGGTATGCCTATTGCTGTTTCTACCATAGTCCTTAGTGAAAGATATGACTTTTTCAAAGAAACTATAGCCTCACTCAATCTGATTTCTGCTCTGCTTTCAGTATTTTATTTAAATGTGTGGTTGTATATATTGGAAATTATTCTATAAAAATTTCGACAGTATAAATTTATTTTGGATTCTATTTACCTATAAGTCGATATCTAGAGTTTCCTTTACGAAAAACGTCATAATAAATATTACAATAACACAGGCTAATACGAATTTAAATGCCAAACTATAGGCATCTACAGGATAAATTCCATCCACTCCCCCTACAAAGTCTAAAATGTACCCTAAAAATGTCTGAAAGAAAGCCGCACCAACAAATGGAAAAACATTGATGATACTTAGAACCGTTCCAGTAATTTCTAAAGGAAACTGTTCCTTTATAATAGCAAATACCACCACATTTCCACACCCAAAGAAACCCATCCAGAAAGAAACTAAATAAAGGAGATTGGAACTAAGGCCTCCTGTATTGAAGGATATAAATGCCCATGGCAAGATAAACGCAGCCAACCATATTATTAATACCTTTTTTCTATTCTTCATAACCTTATCCGAAAAATATCCCACAAAAGGAGAACCTAAAAACATTCCAATACTTACGAACATTAATATAGATCCAGAAGTTGTTTCTGCCAAATTGAAAACATCTCTAAAATATGGATAAGCCCACAAACCTTGAAAAGAAAGCAGAGATCCATAAACTACAAACACCCAAACGGAAAGTATCCAAACATCTTTATTTTTAAATATTAACTTTATGAGATCTTTGGATATATATTGCATTTTAGGCCCTGAAACAGTCTTAGCTTTTAGACCTTTGTTTAAATATTGCTCAGGCGAATCACTTATGAACCTCCAAGCAATTAATACAAGAAATAAGGTGATGGCACCTATTATATAGAATGCAAATCTCCATCCAAAATTATTGATTATTACGACTAAAGGATAAGATGCGGTAATGGCACCTATATTTCCTACAGCAAGTAAGACTCCAGTCATTGTAGCATACTCTCTCTTCGAAAACCATGTAGTAAATAGTTTTAAAGCAGGTATCCAAACTCCAGAAACTCCAAGACCAATTAAAAGTCTTGCACCGAGGGCCATATTGAAGTTTATTGCAATCCCAAATAAGAAAGATCCCAAAGCTGAAAATATTGTAAGAAAAGCTATTGTTTTTCTTGGGCCAAGAGTGTCAGACATTATTCCTGCCGGTATCTGAAATAGTGAATATGAGTAAAAATACATAGAAGATAAAAGGCCTAAGGACAGTGCAGATATTCCAAATTCATCCAGTAACTCTTTTGATATAACTGCTGAAGAAACTCTATGAAAGTAAACAAAAAAATATACCAAAGCAATAGCTATTAAGAGAACCCACCTATATTTTTTCGCTGTCAAATTAAAAATAATATTTTTCACCATCAAAATCACATTTTATGATATATATGACTCTTTGAAACTTATATCTAACAAAAATAGTGCAGTATTTAAAATTAATTCTTTTACTAATCCCTACTTATTAGCGTAATAGATTAGGAAAAGAAAAACAACAAAGACTATAACTACTGTAAATCCTACATACATTCTAGAAGAATAGACGGTGTCAATTTCTACTTGAAGAGCATAATTGACTTGATTCAAAACTATCTCTGCATTATCCGTTCTATCAAGAGCCTCTTTATATCTGCCCTCTATAAATGAATTTCTGGCTATGCTGTATTCTCTTAAACCAAATTCCCATCTTTCTAAAACTTGAGCCTCCTCAAATTCTATATTCTCAGCTATTCTAAGTTTTGCTTCAATATCGCCTACAAGTTTCTCTAGATTTCTTATATCTGTTCTAGATTTATTTCTTAGGTTTTTTATTTCCTCACTTCGTATATTTTTGATTTCATCAAGTCGCTGTTTTAGAATATCATAACGGCCTTCATTGTAAAAATTCATAAGAGGGGTATCGTCCAAACCTACAATCTCTTTATACAATGACATTTTTAAAATTGATCTCCACATCTCTTGATCTATTAAATGATTAGAAGATATCAATGTGTTCATTGTTCCTCCATCTACTGAGTTCTGGATAATAGACTCTAATTCTTCTGGGGTTACAAAAGTAACTGGTGTTTTTTGTAGCGGAACTTCTAAAATATAAGGAATACCAGAATCACGAAGAATATTTGCTAAATTTTTGTTTTTGTTTTCTACGTCTCCAGTTAGTGGGGACGTTACAACAACTCTAGTTGCATATTTGTTAAGCATATTCAGATCTTGGCCATATTTTCGGGATAGGTTATAAATATCATTTTCATCAGTCTTAGCAGATATCCAAAATTCGACATCATAATCAATTACTCTATTCTTAAGCTTCGAGTAAAACTTTTCCATCTCATAATTTTTCCAACTAATAATGGTACTGTTATCAATATCAACTCTTAAATCTCTCTTTGGCCATTCTGAAATAACAGTGCCTCTTGAAGCCATATAATCTATATATGCTGCTTCTGATCTAGATCCAAAACTATATTCATAATAATCTCCGTTTGTGACTATAATTGCATCAACATCGTAATTTTTTAATATATATTCAACAGCATCAACATAGTATTTTCCATAATCACCTTCTGATATGTCAACAATTGAGACTTTTGAAGTACTTCTTGAGTAAACATAATCTAAAGCTGCAGAAGCAGGATTTTCCCGTATATATTCGGGGCTATTTAAACTAAAAGAAACTGCCACCATAAATCCTTCGTTTTTTAACTGATTTACCATTTTTTCTAAAGGATCTTCTGGCATCAGTTTAACTAACGAGCTGTAATGCTCATCTTTCTCAGGCCATTTAAAATTAATCCAGTAAGGCCTACCTGCACTTATTACAACTGTATTTATGTTGTTCTCTTTCCAAACTGGCATATACGATTCGAGATCTAGGTTAAAATATTCTCTTGAATCTAATCTCAGAGCTTCAATATTGGCAACACCTGCTCTTGACTTTGAGATTCTTGAAAAGCTATGTGAAGTCCAAGGCTCTTGTTGGAAATATATTATTCCAGATGTAAATCCTGAATTGGAATAGACTATATTTAAAAGACCAATGTCTCTATTTTCTACTGTAACATAGATATCTCCTTCATATTGAAGGCTGTAACCATTTGTAGCGTCAGGAATATATTCTGAAGGTAGGCCTTGACGTCTATAAATCAAAAAATCAATATAATCTCCTATTTTATTTACATCAATTCCAAAATTAGTATTTTCAAAATATCCTCTATAAGTTGTTGGAGGTATGATAATTCCTAACTCTATTTTTTTGTTATTTCTAATATCTTGAGATAAAGCCTTCAATCTTTTAGCAAGCTCTTCCGCTCTATATATATTCCACTTATTCCATATATCCGAATCATCTTGCCTTTCTGCTTCTAAATCTAATCTATCTACGGAAACACCGTGAATCCTTCCAAATTCTCTTAGACATTCCGAACATTGACAGTTTAGATTATTTGGATACCCAAAGTACTCTAGAACTATCCCATCAACTTTGTATCCGCTTGATATCTCCTCAATTATACTCTTTGCATAATTAAATCCAGTTTGAGGGCAGGCCCAACCGTCCGAGTCAGGACCCTCAGAAGCAAAACCTCTATTAGCTGCTATTAAGTCATAAAAAACTGGTACGACGGCATATACTTTTATATTTCTTTGATCGGCCTCTTCAATCATTAGGGAAAGTACATCAAAATTATAGAAAGTAGGGGCAATTCTGCTATTATAAAATACTACTCCTGGAGAAGGATTTGTACCCATACCTCTCTTGACATGGAGATAGATTTTATCCACATTGTTGTTGTGTGCCATATCCACAAGTCTTGTAACATCTTCTGGAGTTGCTATTGAAAAAGAAGGCAATACTTCAATAGAATATCTAGTATCTTCTGATGAAACAGGATTAAACCCTGAGAATGAAGACATAAGCAAAATTGCCACTATTAACGTCTTTATAATATTATTCATAAAAGACCCTCGAAACCTATCTAATTGACACGTCCTTACCAATAAAACTTTTTTTGTCTTTTATATCTTTTTTTGAAACAACTTTAATGTAGGGCTTTTTTACTGGACCAAACAACTCTATAACTTTTCCAATCTTTTTTTCTTTTATAAAAGCATCGGAACCGATATCCCTAATTTTAATTTTATTTGATCTTAAAATAAAGAGGGGGCCAATAGAATGAAGAACTTTTCCAATAGGCTTCATAAAAGATACTTTTATAATATTGTTTATAAAAGTTTTCAATAGTCTTTTGAGGGCGATATAATGAAAAAAGAAACTGTTGTAATAAGTAAGGGTTATGATCCAATGAAGTATGACGGTGCAGTAAAACCACCTATATTTTTAACTAGCACTTATAAGTTTAAAACTGCAGAAGAAGGAGAATCTTTTATTAGAGTGGCTTTA
>PWMA01000119.1 GCA_003558335.1 Candidatus Methanofastidiosia archaeon
AAGTCATCGTCTCGCCAAAGGGAATCCAATCCATCAGAAACTCTAATAGAATTTACAGAGGTATTGCTATAGTTAATTCTTATACTATCTCCAACATCTAGATTTTTTAGAGAAACTTTAAACTTTTCATAGACTGTTTCTTCAGTTCTCTTCGTATGATTGTTTGCTATCATAAATGCAAGCTTTGAAGCAGATATTACTTCAGCGGAAGTGGCTGTTTTTCCTATAACTATCAAAGATTGTACATCATCTTCATCAAAAAAGAAATCGTCCCTAGGAACTGAAGAGGAGCCAATATTTAATGGTAAAAATATAGAAAGTAAAATAATTGAGATTAGTATTAGGCCCTTCTTCATAAACTCACCAATATTTATACATTTAAAAGACTAGCCGACTATCTTTTCCCATTTTTTAAGCTTTAAAACTTTTGAAAGAGTTGAGCCCCTCTTAATCTCTTCTCTTATTCTGTTTTCCTTTTCTTTTACATCAAAGCTTCTGTGTATTATCTCTTGCGCCTCTTCTTGAGGGATAACTACGACTCCACTATCATCTCCTACTATATAGTCTCCTTTGTTTACTTTAAGTCCTCCACATATTACCTCGCAACCTATCTCACCAAACCCTTTTGGATCACCAGCATCTGGAACTTCATATCTTGCAAACACAGGAAACTCTATCTCCTTTAGATCGTCGATATCTCTTACAGCACCATCTATTACAATTCCACCTAGATTTCTCATAACAGCACTCCATGTAGCAAGTTCTCCCCAAACCGCAACATCACCAGAGTTTGTGTCTATGACAAGTATATCTCCCTTCTCAGCCATATCAATAGCTTCAACGACCTTTGCCCAATCACCGCTCATAGTTTTAACTGTCAATGCTTTTCCTGCCATTTTAAGACCAGGGACAACTGTATGTATGCCTTTCATAGCACCTCCCCTATGCATTGCATCTGAAACATTAGACGAAGAAACCTTTTTTAGTGCTTCAACAAGATCCTCTTCTTTGTATTTTTTAAACTCAACACTTTCAATAGGTTTTACTAGATCAATACTCTTCCTTATTCTCTTAGTAGCCTCAAGGATGTCAGAAGCCTTTGTAATGGCCCCTCCAACAATTACTATATCTGCTCCAGCAGAGATTACTTCAGGTATACTCTCAGAGTTTAATCCTCCAGCAGTTGCAATCGTAATATTTACAGCATCTTTTACGTCCTTTATGTCTTTTAATGGATTTTCACCTTTCATTTGCTGATCTATTCCTACATGTATACATACATACTTTGCACCCATTTTCTGAACTACAGCAGCACGATCTACTTTATTTTCAACATTGATCAGATCCACCATTATCTCTGAATTGTATTTTTTTGCTGCTTTAATGGCCTCCTTTATAGTACTATCATCAGACGCTCCTAAAATTGAAACTATATCTGCCCCAGCTTTTGAAGCCATCTCAGTTTCAAAATCACCAGTGTCCATAGTCTTCATATCGGCCACTATTTTTTTATCAGGAAATAATCTCTTTAATTCTCTTATCGATTCCATACCCTCGCTTTTAATTAGAGGCGTTCCAGCTTCAATCCAGTCTACCCCACCTTCGAGGGATTCTTTGGCCATAGAGATAGCTCTGTCAAGATTTAATATATCCAGTGCAAGTTGAAGAATAACCTTACTAATAAAATCACCTTTCTTTAATATTTTTTTGATAATCAAGAAGATTGCTTCTCATTAACTCTATCGTTTTCTTGATATTCTCATTATTATCAAATTTAAAATCTTTTTCTGTTTCTCTACTTTTAAACTTCTTTACCTCTTCAATGAGAGCAGGCATAACTCTAACTATATTGTCTGCTATAGATATATCCGAGCACATCGAAGTTCTTGAAATTGGATTTATATCAACTGTAATAATTTTTTTGCCCATATTTTTAAGTGCTAGCGCTCTATCGCCGTCCTCTAAAGGCACAATTATAACATCAGATGAAAATATGCCTTCTTTTGAAACTCTTCCCCTCATTGACTCTAGACCTGGTATGTTCTCGCTTGCGCTTTCTCCAACACCCAATACATCCAAAGCCCCATGATTTTCAAGTCTTTCTTTAATCTTTTCTTCTCTTTCTTTAGTTCTATAAAACAAATTAATTTCTATTTTTAAAGGTACAATCTTAGATAATTCTACTACCTCTTTAGGAACAAGACATGCTGTGTTCCCATTTACAGATATAACAGGATTTTTAGCTTCACACAACATAATTGCAGCTGCTTTAATACTTCTCTTGGCCTCTAAGGACGTTTTTTCCCCTAACAAATAATCAAAAGCCTCCCCACGTCCATGTGCAGCTACACCAACTTCAGAAAGAATCCCTTGTTTTAAGCATTCTTTTACCTTTTCTCTTAAAATAAGCGACTCATAACGCGGATGATTCTTGGGTATGTCCATTTTAGCACCTACAATAATCCTGAAGCTATAGAGGATATAACTAATTCTCCTTTAGTATCTATTAAACTATCCAATACTTTATTTTTATCCTCTTGATTAATAAATGTAAATACTCCATCCCCTATCATAATCCCGGAAGCTTCGTAACTGTTGTTTTCACTTATTAATTCAATTAAATCCAAAACATTTTTTGACATAATATTAGTTTTATAGGTAAAGATTTTTGAGCACTCCATCATCTTTTCAACACTTGGCTCAGCGATAAGCTTTTTCAAGAGTTTGTTTCCATATTTTTCTATTATCTTGATTTTTTCAGGATTTTTTAAGATGCTTTCAGTTTTTTTAATCCCAAGACTTACAGCTAAAATCTCTAGATTACTTGCCGGAATATTTTCAACTACGCCATAAATTCCAGGAGTTTTTCTTATTTCAACGCCTCCTTTAATCTCAGAAACTACATCTCCAAGTCCAGTTAAGCCTTTAACTTCAGATTCATGCGCAAATCTTACGCACTGATCTGTTGAAATATTTATCAGATCTTTAATTGAAA
>PWMA01000107.1 GCA_003558335.1 Candidatus Methanofastidiosia archaeon
GCTTCAATCTCTTGCTTAATTTTTTCTGACATTTTTCTCACACTGATTGTTTTTTGCATTGGTATTAATATCTTTTTTGTTTGTCATTGGAATCGAATCAAGAAAATATTGAGCTATTTAAGAATCTTTTTCGGAAACATTTGCGTCCTCTATCAATTCCCCCACAGGCCCCGTTCTTGTACCAATCCCAAGTATTCTTGCAATTTGGCCCATTGGAAGGTCTTTTTTAGAGGAGAGTATGGTAACGGTTTCAACATTGTAAAATGTAACACCGCTTTCAAAGTGGTAGTAAGAAAATATGAAGTCAACTTGTCCTGGCTCAAGCGCTTCTAATGTCCAAACCCTTGTAAAGACTATGCCAGATCCAGGAAAGTCGTCTATTGGATTTCCATCTTCATCATAATATTGATAGTTTGAAAAGTCTCCTAACAATCCTAATCTTCGAGGAAGTGTGTATCCGGAAAACATCTCTGTTCGATCCTTCCTTCTCTCCTCATCTAGAGACGACTGAATAACATAAACAGGAGATAGGTTATTTAGTACTGTATACCCTTGCGTTGCAGATAGTGTAAATGTTTCCCCAACTCTAACTGTGTTTTTATTTATCCTGTGCGGAAGATCGTTACAAGGGTGTACTCCAGCTTGCTGGCAGGAAATCCTTTGGGCTGATGCTATATTAAAGCTAGCTATTAGCATTAAAAGCATCATCAAAACTGAAACAGTTTTTTTCATAGGTATCACCTTTCTTTGAAGAGTAACTTTTACCCTTCATCGACCTCTAAATCTTCTACCGGAACATCCAACCCTAACTCACTTATCATTCCCCAGAACTCGTCCTTCTTTCTTGTTTTGTGCTGTTCTTCGTAAGTTTCACCTATACCCTTTATCAGAGAAAATGACATGAAAAAGAGGACAACAGCTAGCGGCAACCCTGCTATTATAACTGCAGTTTGAAGTGTTTCTAATGCCATCTCGCCCCCTATAATCAATAGGGTTGCAGCCAAAATTCCTTCTAGGACTGCCCAGAATACTCTTTGCCTTTTTGGAGCGCCTAAAACGCCGCTTGATGTAAGCTTGTTTACAACTAAAGATCCGGAGTCTGAGGATGTGATAAAGAATGTCATGACAAGGAGAGTAATTAGGACAAAAAGAGCAAGCCTTACTGCTTCTGCAATAAGTGGAATGTTCAAAAGATTAATCATTTCAAAAAGTGCTACAGGATAGTTGTCTTGGACGGTCTGAAAGAGAGTTCCTCCTGAGATTCCATCCACAAATATGGCGCTTCCCCCAAATACAGAGAGCCAGAAAAATGATATTAGTGTGGGTATGAACAATACACCTACTATAAACTCCCTTATTGTCCTTCCTTTTGAGATTCTTGCAATAAACATCCCGACAAAGGGAGACCATGATATCCACCATGCGAGATAGAATATAGTCCATGCACCCTGCCATGCAGAATCCCCAGTTGTTGAGAGAAATGTTGCGTACTGGATGATATTCCCAAAATAGACCCCAACAGAGTTTACAAAGAGCCTTAAGATGTACGCTGTAGGCCCCAGTAAAAATATCAGCATCATAAGGCTGAAGGCAAGTCTCATATTGACTTCAGATAAAAATCGTACACCTTTGTGTATGCCTGCCATAACAGATACAGTTGCAAGAAGCGTTACCCCAATTATTATGCCTACCTGAATTCCTGTACTGACCCCTATGTCAAAGATGTAATCAAGGCCGCTATTTATCTGTAAGGTTCCTAGGCCAAGTGATGTCGCAAGTCCAAACATTGTGGCTAAAACAGCAAAGGTATCTATTATGTCCCCATGTATGCCGTAAATCTTATCCTTTAAAAAAGGGTAAAATACAGACCTAATTGAGAGGGGAAGTTTTCTGTTAAACGCAAAGTAGGCTAATCCTAGTCCAATCAAAGCATAGATGCCCCAAGGGTGGAGCCCCCAGTGGAGAAATGTTGATGCTAGAGCTGATACTGCAGGGTCTGTGCTTTCAAATATTGGTGGAGCGTTAATAAAGTGTGTCAGAGGCTCTCCAACTGCCCAAAACATTAAACCTATACCCATCCCGGCTGAGATTAGCATAGAGTACCAGGCAACTTTAGAAAACTCTGGTACACAATCTATGCCGCCGATTCTGACATTTCCCAGCTTTGAAAGAGCTAAACCTATACAGATAAGCAAAAATATATTACTAGAAAGGATGAAAACCCAATCAAAGTTCGTAAGTATTGCACTATTTATAGACTGCAAGAGCTCATTTGCTCTATCCAGTTGTAAAAGCGCATAAAGGGCAAAAATCAGAATGAAGACTCCGCTTGTAATAGATACAAACAGGTTCATATTAAATCCATACTTTGTAAAGTTTCTCTCTTCGATGCGTTTGTCCAACTAAATCACCTTGAAAACTTTAAAGAACTGATTAAAAAGCTAGTGGAAAGAGTGTTATATAAATCTTTTTGATTTTAATAAGTGAAAAGAAAGAAAATAGTTTTTTTATAGTAGAAATATTGTTATTTATATGCCCTTTTTCTTGACTTGATATAAAGGATAGTTATTTCTTTATTTCGAAAATCAACAAAATAAAATATTCTATAATTACTTAGTCTAGCACGATATGTATATTCTTGGCCTTTCAGTTTCGATATATTGTATTTATTAGAGTAATATGTAAGTTCTAAGCTATCAATCATCTCTACAATTTTTATTTGTATATTATTTTCAAGTTTTTTTAATTGAGCTTCTGCCCTTGGTAAAATTTTAACTTTAAACATTAATATCCTAAGTCTTTTTTTACGTCTGACCAATTTTTAGCTTTTCCAGAATTCATTTCTTTAAGAGATTCATTTAACTCTTCAATTTCGTCTTCAAGTAGTTCTTCCTCTCTTATTAGAGCATATTTGATTTCATCTAATTCTTCTTTTATTAAAACTAGCTCTTTGTATATTTTTTCTATCAATTCTGGTTCTTCAATAGTA
>PWMA01000010.1 GCA_003558335.1 Candidatus Methanofastidiosia archaeon
AAGATATGGGTATCGATGATATCCCTTTAGTTGGAGGTAAAAATGCATCGCTAGGAGAGATGATAAAAAACTTAAAAAGCAAGGGGATCGAAATTCCTGAAGGTTTTGCTATAACTTCTTATGCTTATGATTTTTTTATTAGAGAGGCAGGAATAGAAAAAAGAATCAAAGAAATTCTAGAAGGTCTTGATACAAATATCTATGAAAATCTTTCATCAAGAGGAGAAAAAATAAGAAACACAATTATTGAGGCTGATTTTCCTGATGATTTAAGGGATGAAATAATCAAGGCTTATGGAAAACTTGAAGAGATTTATGGCAAGAATGTAGATGTTGCTGTACGATCATCTGCAACTGCTGAAGATCTACCAGATGCCTCATTTGCAGGACAACAGGAAACATTCCTAAATGTTACCGGTCCAGATTCTTTGATTTTATCATGCAAAAAATGTTTTGCATCACTGTTTACAAACAGGGCCATATCATACAGACATGATAAAGGTTTTGATCACTTTTCAGTAAAACTTTCTATAGGCGTTCAGAAAATGGTTAGAAGTGACACTGGCTCTAGTGGCGTTATATTTACTATTGACACTGAATCTGGGTTTAAAGATGTAGTATTTGTTACTTCAATCTATGGCCTTGGGGAAAATATAGTTCAAGGTGTTGTAAATCCAGATGAATTTTATGTCTTTAAACCAACTTTAAAGAAAGGTTTCAAATCGATAATCAATAAAAAACTTGGTGCAAAACAGAGAAGAATGATCTATTCTGACGATCCTTCAGAGACTACAAAAAATATCAGAGTCGACGAAAAAGATAGAAACATGTTCTCAATAAATGATGAAGATATTCTAAAGCTTGCAGAATGGGCAGTAATAATAGAAGATCACTATTCTGAAAAAAAGGGCAAGTATACACCTATGGATATCGAATGGGCCAAAGATGGAACTAATGGAAACCTCTACATATTGCAAGCAAGGCCTGAAACAGTTCACTCCCTTAGAGACCTTAGTACTATAAAAACATACATCTTAAAGGAAAAAGGAAAAAAACTTGTAACAGGTCAAGCTGTTGGAGACCTTATTGGCCAAGGTATGGTACATGTAATAAAGACTCCTAAGGAAATATCCCAGTTTAAGGAAGGAGAAATACTTGTAACAGGTATGACTGATCCCGATTGGGAGCCTGTTATGAAGAAGGCAAGCGCGATTGTAACAGATAGAGGCGGGAGAACATGCCATGCGGCTATAGTATCTCGTGAGCTTGGTATACCTTGTATTGTAGGAACAGATGACGCAACTGTAGTATTGTCTGATGGCCAAAAGGTTACAGTAAATTGCACCGAAGGTGAAGTTGGTGTAGTTTATGATGGGTTGCTAAAGTATGATGTGGAAGAAATAGATATACAAAACCTTCCAGAAACTAAAACTAAGATAATGATGAATGTTGGTATACCAGAAATGGCTTTTCACCAATCACAGATACCAAATGATGGAGTGGGATTAGCAAGACAAGAGTTTATTATAAATTCTTACATAGGTATTCACCCAATGGCTCTTGTTAAATTTGAAGAGCTAAACAGAAAATCAAGGTACGATATGTCTGTTGCAGAAACAATTGAACTTATTGAGGACAAAACAGCAGGGTATGAGAAAAAAACTGACTTTTATGTTGATAAGCTTACCTATGGAATATCGATGATCGGGGCAACATTCTACCCCAAAGATGTTATTGTTAGATTAAGTGACTTTAAATCAAACGAATATGCAAACCTTATCGGTGGAAAATTCTATGAGCCAAAAGAGAACAATCCAATGATCGGATGGAGAGGGGCTTCTAGGTATTACGATGAAAACTTTAAAGATGCTTTTGAGCTAGAATGTAGGGCTATAAAGAGAGCAAGAGATAAGATAGGTCTGGACAACATCAAGGTAATGGTTCCATTTTGCAGAACACCTGGAGAAGGTAGAAAAGTTATAACCACTATGAAGGAGTTTGGACTTGTTCAAAATGAAAACGGTCTTGAAGTCTACGTAATGTGTGAAATACCTTCGAATGTTTTGGCGGCAGATGAATTTTCGGATATATTTGATGGATTCTCAATAGGCTCAAACGATTTAACACAGCTTACACTTGGACTTGATAGAGATTCTGAGTTAGTTTCAAGCATATATGATGAGAGAAACATTGCTGTGAAAAGATTGATCAAAAGAGCAATTGAAATTGTGAAGTCCAAAGGAAAAAAGATAGGTATATGTGGACAAGCACCTTCTGATTTCCCAGAGTTTGCATCGTTTTTAGTTGAAAGCGGCATAGACTCAATAAGCCTAAATCCGGATACTATAATCAAAACTAGACTTAATGTAGCAGAAAAAGAGAAAGAAATGGGGTTTATTTAATAGATGGTTGAAGCTTTAGTTGCATCTGTTGTCTTGGGGATTACAGCGGGACTTTGCCCATTGAACATCTTTTTTATTATTCCTATTTTTCCTAAAGTTTTAGGGGAAAGGGCTCTTTTAAATGCAATACTTTTTTCATTGGGCGTTTCTACTGTTTTTGTGCCATTGGGTCTTTTAGGAAATTTTGGATTTTCACTTGTTTTTAGTGAAGGAAGTAAGATAGGGTTTTTAATAGGGGCTTTGATATCGATAGCAATAGGTTTGATACTTTTAAGGGTAATAAAGATTAGCTACATACTTTCAGTCAAAAAAGAGAAAAGTTTTCACGGCTCAACTTCATACTCCTATGGAATTTCTTATGGTCTAATAACTATAGCTAGAGCTGCCCCCCTCTTGATATCTCTAATCTCAATCGTTTCTTTAGAGAGAAATATAATGATCGTTATATCTTCTCTTTTTATATACTCGTTTTTAGTTGGTGCGCCTCTTATTGTGGTATCTTCATTTTTTGGCATAAGTAGGGTAGAAGCCTTCGTTAAAAAGTATTCTAAGTCACTGGATAGAATAAGTGGAAT
>PWMA01000177.1 GCA_003558335.1 Candidatus Methanofastidiosia archaeon
ATTAAGGTGTTTTTATGAAAAATAAAACTAAATTAGTTTCTTTAGGATTGGTAGCAGTGCTTTTTCTAGGACTCTTATCAACTTCAGCTGGTAATTCAATTCCATTAATTCCAATATTTCCAATACCTGCAATACCTTTGATATTTCATCAGCCTGATCCGGCGCTAAGCGGCAGTATGAGAAGCGATGGATTTATGTATAGCATTGGAACTTATACTGCAGGAGATCAAGCCGGGAACCTGCAAGTTAAATGTTTCTTAAGCTTTGACATTTCTTCAATACCAGCAGGCTCCACTATAACTTCAGCAACACTCTCCCTAACAGACAATACAATAACTTTGGGAAATCCTTTTGCAACACTGGGTAATCTAAGAGTTTACAATGTTGATTATGGTAATACTTTAGCACTAAAAGATTTTAATAGACCTAGACTTTCTACAGTTTGGTCTGGTAACTCTCCACCAAATGAAGCTATGGACGTTAGATTACAACTTCAAAATGCTGTAGCAACTGGAAAGAATAATTTACAGTTTAGAATAGAGTTTGCAGTACCAACAGATAATGACGGAGCAGTCGACAGAATCACATTTAATAATCCTACTCTAGTCTACTTTTATACTACTCCAGAAAATAAACCTGATTTTACCATCACAAGTATACAAAAAGCAGCAGGGGACACTGTTTCATTAACTATTGCGAACATTGGAGCAGGAGATTACGTTGGAGAACTTGGACTTAAGATATGGTTTGACGATGTCGTTAAATACGATGGCACAGGCGATGTTAATATGCCATCAGGCTCATCTGCCACCGTTAATTTTCCAACTTTAACCCTACCCGAAGGATTTACTACGGTAAAGGCAATGGTGGACCCATACAATAATATCCCGGAAGAAGATGAAACAAACAATGAACGCTCTCAATTTATGGCAGTTGATTCCTCTCCTCCGCTGATTCAGAACATACCTCCAGAAGCAGATGCAGGGCCCAACAAAACTGCCTTAGTTGGGCAACCTGTCACTTTTGATGGAACTGGATCTACCGATGAAGACGGATCCATAATTAGTTATGCTTGGGAATTTGGAGATGGAAAAAGTTCAATGGGATCAATTGTGACTCACATCTATACTTCTCCTGGAACATATACAGTATCTTTAACTGTAACTGACAACCACGGTGCCACAGACACAGACACAGCCGTTGCCACAATTACCGCAGATCCAACGCCTCCAGTCGTAACTAACAAACCCCCTATTGCAGAGGCTGGAACTGATAGGACAGCAAAGGTTGGGGAAACAATAATTTTCGACGCTTCTGACTCAACAGATCCTGACGGAACAATAGTGGAGTATCTGTGGGATTTTGGAGATGAAAGGTCCTCTACTGAAAAAAGAGCTGCTCATTCATATGCAATACCTGGAGTCTTTAAAGTAACTTTGGAGGTAACAGATAACGAAGGAGCAACAGACAGAGCCGTAATTTATGTAACTGTTGAAGAAGAAGAACAACCAGTATCTCCGCCTCGACCACTTCCTGGATTTGGAGTCACTGGAGTCTTAGGTGCCGCAGCATTGATCTACTTATATTATAGAAGAAAGAAATATTAATTTTATTTTTATTTTTTTTTCAGTTAATTATTTAAATAAATTTTTAACCTGAATATAAGGGAGGATAAAGCTATGGCCAAGAAAAAAGGAGGAAAAAAAAGTAAAGATGATTTTTCTTTCAAGGGCATCGATAAATTTGATAATTATATTATAATTGCCTGCCTTTTTATAATTTCAATATTGGGTTATTTTTTGAGGTCATGGCCACTAAGATTTAATAGATTGTTAGGATACGATCCGTATTTTTTCTTAAGAGAAGCTGAATATTATCTTTCAGGTGGCCTTCCTACGATAGATCCAATGTCTCCAACAGTTGTTAGGTATTTAGCAGTTGAAGATATGCAAGGACTCCCTATTTTAACATCTACCGTTGCGAGAATTACTGGTCTAGAATTATTAAATGTACATATGTATCTCCCGATAATTTTCGGTATTATCGGATCTGTATTATTATATTTTGTCGTATACAAGGCATGGGAAAACAAATATGTTGCCTTGATTTCATCCTTCTTCCTAGCAATAATGCCTTCTTTTATATATAGGACATCTGCAGGCGGAATGTGGAAAGACACTGTTGGTTCGTTTTACTTTATCCTTTTCATGTTATTGGCCATCTTCATACTAAAAGAGAAGGAAAGAACTAGAATTATTATCTATGGTGCAATATCTTTGGTAGTTTTAATTTTATATGCAAATACATTTGGAAATTTCTTCTTTGTGCCTTTAATTGTTGCAACATATGTTTTGCTTAAACCTTTCGTTAAGGAGGCTAAAAAAGTAAAAGATCTTACAATAAAAGAAAAAATTCTAAAAGATTTTGACATGTGGGTTTTGGTTGCTGTAAGCCTGATATCTTTATTATATGCTAGATTTTTGATACCAACATATGTTGATGAATCTACAAGAATTTATCTTGCATTTATGGGACTTGCATTCGCATTTATAATAAACTTATCGGATTACTTTATAAAAGATAGAAGATATTATATTGTGCCCTTGGGAGTGCTATCTGTTGTTCTTATATTAATTGTTCAATATGTTTTAAACTTTAATTTAATGGGATACTTACTCGGAGATTTAGTCAGTGGTATATCGGGCCAGAGTCAGACAATTACATTTTTTAACGTTGTTGATAAATTTTACCTGTTTCCGATAATGGGGATAGTGGGAGTTATATATGGAATTTATCAAATATTAAACTATCATAATGTTAAATCAACTCTATTTCTTCTATCTGCCTTTGCATTTGTTACATTTATGTCTTATCAAATGTTAAGAAATACTTTTTTCGGAGGAATAACTTTTGCAATAATGGCAGCATTTGGTTTGATGGGACTATATGAACTTTTAACAAAAAAAGTTACTAAGAA
>PWMA01000160.1 GCA_003558335.1 Candidatus Methanofastidiosia archaeon
AGGAAATAAATGAAGCTAATTTAAGCAGTGTTTTAAAAGCTGCTGGGGTAGAAGCTGATGAGGCAAGAATTAAAGCTCTTGTATCCTCTTTAGAGGGTGTAGATATTGAAGAAGCTATTAGCTCTGCCTCAATTCCAGTTGCTCAAGCACCTGCAGCTGCACCCGCAGCAGGAGCTTCAGAACAGAAATCTACAGAAGACACAAAGAAGGAAGAAAAAGAAGAAGAATCAGAAGAGTCAGCACTTGAAGGTTTAGGGGCTCTCTTCGGTTAATTCATTTTCTTCTATTTTTAATTTTCTCTTTTTAAATCCTTTACAAACAATGTAAGTTTCACGGCTTGAGGATCTTGATGATTCAGGCTTTGATATTTTTACATAGTAGAATTCATTTTTTATATCTTCAACCAATTCTTTTGTATATTCACCTTGAAATATCTTTATTAGCAAATTTCCTTTATATTGTAGAAATATCCGAGATATTTCTAAAGCTCTATAACAGAGATCAATTGAATTTTGGTGATCTAGAGATCTAATTCCTGAAGTATTTGGGGCAAGATCTGAAATAATGCTATTAAATTGTTCTTTTATTTCTTTTATTTTTTCTATTGTTGTTTCTTCAAATACATCTCCCTGTATAAAATATGAGTTGGAAAATTGTTCTTTTGTTCTTCTTAGATCAATTCCAACAACTAGCCCGTTATTTCCCACTAAATTTGAAGCTATCTGCATCCATCCACCTGGCGAAGCGCCTAAGTCTAGGACACTATATCCTTTCTTTATTATATTAAATTTTTTATTAAGTTGAATTAGTTTAAAAGAAGCTCGAGATTTATATCCCTCTCTTTTGGCCAATCTGTGATATCCATCTTTCTGCTTATACATAATTCTTAATATATAAAAACTCTTTTAAATATATATTTTCCTCTTAAACTGTGTCAAATCTACTTCAATCCGCATCCTATTGGAATTCAAAAGGCATTATTTTAGATAGAATGGGAAAGCACAAAGATGCTTTAAAATGTTTTGAAAAGGCAAGAAGCATTGACCCTCAAGATGCAGATGTTATAACAAATATTGGGATATCTTTGGACAAACTAGGAAATCCAGAAGAAGCTCTGAAATACTATGATATGGCATTAGAAAAATGTGAGGACATAAAGATAATTTACAATAAGGGCATATCTCTTTCAAAGATAGGAGAATACTCTAATGCTGTCGAATGTTTTAAAAAAGTATTGCATGAAGAAAATAACAATAAAAATGCGATCATAAACCTTGCTATAGCACTTCAAAAAATGGATAAACTGGACGAAGCTATTTCAATTTTAAAAGAGTGGGGGGAATTTGACTATATCTATACAAGAGCCTATATAATGCTCGAAAATGGAAAAAAACAGATTGAAGATTCAATTAATCTATTACAAATGTGTCTGAATGAAAATCCTGAAAGCATACCTTCTCTTGAGAATATTGCATATGCATTAAAAATGTTAGGAATGGATAGAGAATCCATTAGATACTCAGAGAATGTTAATGCACTTTATTCTGAAAGAAAGAATGTAGAAGAAAAAATTAAGACCTTGAAAGAAATATTATCTAAATCTCTTAATGCTTATGAAGAATTAGGGGAAATATTGGAGAAAAAAAAAGATTTAGGCAAAAACTATAAATTTTACAAAGAGATTTTTGAAGGTCTTTACCAAGATATATTATTAATCGATGAGGATTATTCTTTGTTTTTAGAAACTTATAGAAAAAGATCAATATCTTCTACTAAAACATTTATCAAAGAGCTTCTTATAAGAGTTAACAATCTATCTGAAAGCCTAGAAACATTAAAATTTAAGGTAGAAGAAGACATAGGTAGGCCCAGTCTTAGATTTATTTTTTATATATTGGATTCTTTGGAATACAAGAAAGAATCTGAAATTTATCTATATTTAATTAATAATGGAGATGCTGAAGCCTTTGACATATCTTTTTCAATAGAAAAAAATAAGTACTTGAATTTACCAAAAGTTGAAGATAAAATAGATTCTCTGAAACCCATGGATTATAAGTCATATACTCTTTCAGTTAAACCTAAGGCAGTAGGGGCGATTGAAATGTTTACTTTTTGTAAATACAATGGAAAAGAAGAGGATCAAAAAGAAACAACATACACTTTGGATATACCTTATTATTTAAACGAAGATTCCTATAATTTGACTTATTACTTAAAAGCACTGAGATTAGATACTAACACTACATCTGAAGAAATCAAACGCAGATGGAAGGATCTTTCTAAATATTATCATCCTGATACTACTCAAGATGAAGACGAAAAGAAAATAAAAGAAAGTATTTTAAAAGAGATAAATGAAGCTTATGAAGAACTTAAGAATTATTATTAGAGTTTTAATCCTAATTCAATTGTTTCTAATAATAGTAAGTTATAAAAATCAATAAAAGAAATATCTGTCGTATGAAATCTAAAATATTTCTAATAATAATATTGATCATCACACCCCAGATAGTATTACCTAGTCCATTATTATCAACTTCGATTCCAAGATCATTTTTCGTGAATACAGATAATGGACAGCCACATTCAATTATTGTAGTTGGAAAAAATGCAGCAGACATGGACTCAATATCTGGAGGTTTAATTATACCAAAAATACAAGCTGAAGCGTATTATGAAATTCCCTCAGAAGGCATATATAGGGTAAATATATGGGAACCTCAAAAGTTAATGACATATGATGAAATATTGGTGGAAACTCAAAATGCTATAAATAATAATCTTATTTTGATAGGCGGGCCTGTTGCCAATAAAATAGTTGCAGCTTTAGTACAAAGCGGCGTTTCAAAAATAGATTGGTATAACTCTCCAGGAGATATTGAGTATCTGCCCAAGGCTTTATATGGACGTGATGTAATTATTGTAGCAGGAGCCGATAGAGAAAAGACAAGGGGCGCCG
>PWMA01000021.1 GCA_003558335.1 Candidatus Methanofastidiosia archaeon
AAAAACCAGAAAGAATCATATCTGATATCTTTAGCGAAAATATTATTGAGTCGTATCGAGGACGAAGAAGATAAATTAGAGAACCGCGTGGGAAATAATCCTGATATTCCTGATATTCCTAAAAAAAACTGCCCTATGATGGGATTTTTCTTAATGGAAAGAGGAGAATATACTAAGGCGCTTGAGGCGTTTAATAAAGAAATGAAGAAGAGTTCCTGTCCTGATGTATTTTGGGTCATGAGAGCACTTTGTGAATTGAAATTAGGGAAGAGTTATGAAAAAGTGAGTGCTGATTTCAATAGATACTTACATCAATTCTCTTTTGATAAAAGGCAGCTCACAAGAGAAAAGATTTTTTTATATAATCAAAGTATTAAGTATTATTTAGATAAAGAAGATTATGATAGGGCAATAGTTGAAGCTGACAAGGTTTTAAAATTGTCTCCAAAAAATCCACACGCTTATTTTTATAAAGGGTTAGCTTATAAAGATAAAGGAGATGTTAGGGCTAAAGGTATTTTTGGAAAAGTTATAAACTTAGAACCCAGATATGTTGATGCCTATTTCCATAGGGGTCTTATTTTTTTATCATTGGGAAAATACAAAAAGGCAATGGAAGATTTCAACAAAGTTATAAAATTGTGTCCGACACACCCTCATGCCTATTATTACCGTGGGGGTACTTTTGAGGAAAAGAAAGATTATGGTAAAGCTCTTATGAATTATAAGCGAGCAAGTGCTTTGAATCCAGAACTGTTAGGACCCTATTTGGGGCTTGGAAGCGCTTATTTTAGAAAAGGGAAATATGATAAGGCATTGGAAGAGATACATAAAATTTTTGAACGAAATACTAATATAGAAAACGCGTGGTATATAAGAGGGCAAGTATTAGGAAAGCTGGGGAGGGTAGAAGAATCAATTGACAGTTTTGATAGGGTTATTGAGTTGAGTCCTAATGATGCGATAGCTTTATTTCATCGTGGGGAACAATATTTCCAACTTCGAGAATATGGAATAGCAAAAAGGGATTTTGGGGAAGGATTGAAATATCTAGATAAGAATAAGTATCCTAAAATAAACCTTTTCTATAATGGTGTCTTCTGCTGGGCCTTTGGTATGGAAAGTTTAGTGCAAGACATGATTTCAGAAGCAGAAAAGTTGTTCCTACAAGCTGCGAATAACTTTAGGAAACTGAAGAAAGAAAAATTATCAAATATCTTGATGATTCTTGCACAATTAGCTGGAGCTGAGTTTAAGTTCAAGAATTCTTTAACATCTAATGAATTATTGGTCTTTAAAACGCAAGTGGAACAGTTGTTAATAACACTTAAGCACATTGATATATCAAACGTGGATTTTATCACAAGAGATATTGTAAAAGCCAAACGTCGGTATTTTTCTATTATACTAAAGGCATTGAATTTTAAAAATGTTACATCAAAAGATTTGCAATCTCTAGAAAATATTTTAGCATTATTAAAAATCCACCAGAGAAAAGAAACAGTAACAGGGTGTGAAAATTTCATACGAAAACTTAATTATTGGAGACACCAAAAGAAGGTGGAGAGGTTGGATGAGATTACTGAACAGGTTCAGGTTGATTTAATAGGACATATAAGTGGTGGGGCTAAGCTTATGAATGGTGATTTAACACGTACGATTTTGTCAGAAAAGCAAGTGGAAGAAATAATGAAGCAACAGAATATTCTCTTAAGAGAGATAAAAGGTACTCATAAGAAAATTGATGATTTGCCGCAAACAGTTACCAAAAGAGGCAATAAAATTAGGTATGTGGAAGACAAGGAGAGCCCACTATATAAGGATAAGATTGAATTTGGTTGTAATGAAGATAATAGGGGATATATAAAAATTAATGGCGATGAGGTGATAGGATTGCCTGAAAGGCATTTTGTCACATTATGTTTATTGGCAGCTGCAAGAAAAGCGAATATAAACGAAGGCTGGCTTCACAAAGAAGAAGATATTGAATGGGATAAACAGGCAAAAGAAAAAGACCGGAATCTAAATGAGCTTCGCAATGTACTATCTATGGCCTTGAAAATTGCAGAAAAAACAAAGATAATTATCGCTTCGCCGGGAGGAAGAGGAAAAATAAGATTGGAGATATTACAGCCAAATAATATTAGTATTGACAAATCCATCTGCAATTTTCAGTCGACTCATTTAAAGGAAATACGAGAAGTGTTATCAGCTTTAGAGAAAACTTGTAGAGCTGGAGATTATAAAACAGATAAAGATGGTTTATCCAATAGGTTGCATGATTTCTGGATTCAAGGCAAAGCTTTTCTAAGGCCTATTAATTTAATAAGGAAGTCTGCCTCAATGCTTAAATTGGATGCTTATCCTGAAAGCAAGGAGGAAAAAGCGGTTAGAAAGTGGCTTTGCGAAATGGAGAAGGGTTCTCCTGAATTAAGTTCCGAAAAAATAAAAAATATTTTGAAATATGTGGGTTTATACAGTGAAGAATCCTAACTGTAAATTTATACAAAGTAAATTCGGTTTCAGCTTATAAAATAATATAAGTAAAAGCGCCTCCCATGTAAGATAATCAAAAGAGTACCTCATACCTCAGGACACCCTTTTAAGTTGTTAGTCTGCCAATACTGACAGCTTTTCTTCTACACTAAAAGTTTTATATATCTGCGAATCGTTATTGTTTTATTCCCTAAAAATATTTTAGAAAGAGTTTTCCACCTTTAAGGTGGCTTTTTCATTTTAAAGAAAAGAAAGCATCACATGCTAATGATTCACTTGGGTAAGAAACTTATCTCCAATTGAAATAATAATCAGATAATTATTGCCCACTGGATGTCCAGGTGGACGTCCGGGGGGTCGTATTATTATTCAAAAAATTATAGTATTAACTCAAACTACTTTTTATCTTGATAGTGCAATATGGTCTAAAAGGTGGTGGG
>PWMA01000040.1 GCA_003558335.1 Candidatus Methanofastidiosia archaeon
CCAACAAAAGAGTTATCTCCGATCTTTGTCGGTCCGTGTACAATTGCACCATGTGCTATGGAAGTTTTTTTACCTATTTCAACAGAAGTATTTTCCAAAGCATGGACAATAACTCCATCTTGAACATTACTTTCATCTCCTATTATTATTGGAGTTCCTTCGTCTGCCCTTAAGGACACAAAAGGTGCGACGTAAACATTTTTTCCTATTCTTACGTCTCCAATTACAGCACACATTTCGTCACAAAAGCTTTCTTTTTCGATATTTGGGTATTTACAGTCCTTATTAAAGGAACAAGTTGGGTTTTCTTTTATTGTCATTTTTTCACCTTAAAGATTTTTCATATTTATAAGATATGTAGCAAGCACCTTCTCTGGAAACCATGCAGGGACCTTTAGGATTTTGTGGTATGCATGTGTCTCCAAAAAGAAGGCACTCTCTGGGATTTTTTTCTGCTCTTAAGACTTCCGGGCAGCTGCATCCCTTTTCTTCTGGAATATCTTCTATTTCAATATTAAATTCTTTATATGCGTCTTTATTAGAAAACTTATTTTTCAAAGAAAGTCCAGATCGAGGGATTATTGGAAATCCTCTCCAACGAATATCACATGGTTCAAATACTTCGTTCATTAGACTTTGTGCTTTGGTGTTGCCTTCTGTCCTTACCCCTCGAGTATATTCATTTTCTACTTCCGCTCTTTTTTCTTTAATTTGTTTTAACAAAAGGTAGATCCCCATGAGGACATCGTTTGGTTCAAATCCACATATTACCTGTGGAACATGAAATTTTTCAGATATTGGTTCATAGGGTTTTGTTCCAATTATTGTTGAAACATGGCCCGGATCTATAAATCCTGAAAGATTTATTTTCCCACTGCTTAAAAGTAAATCCATTGCAGGAGGAATCAATCTATGTGCAGACAAAACGAAAAAATTATCTGGAGAATCCAAAACAGAGATAGCAGTTGTTGGGCATGTTGTTTCAAATCCTATTGCAAAGTGAACTATTTTTTTATCAGGATTGGAAATAGCAAGATTAATTGAGTCATTAATACTATATACTATCCTAATATCAAGCCCTAAAGCCTTTGCATCTGACAAAGAGCGTTTGGAAGGAACTCTTATCATATCTCCATAGGTAGTTAGTATTGCACCTTTTTCAGCAATCTTAACTGCAGCCTCTATTTCTCCTTGTGTTGTAACACAAACAGGACATCCTGGACCAGAAACAACTTGAACATTTTCAGGCAGAAGTGTTCTAATGCCATAATGTGTAATCACATGCTCATGTGTTCCACAAACGTGGCATAGCTTTACCTCATCTAGATCTTTAGACAGATAAGATATTTTTCTAACAATTTTATCTGAAGCACTTCGATCTTTGTATAAATCCACTAGTAATCCTCCTGAATTTTAAGGATCTCCTTCCATATTTCTAGTGATTCTAAAGCATCCTTTTCGTCCATTTTTTCTATTGCAAACCCTGTATGAACAATAACATAATCACCTATCTTAACGTCAACAAGATCTAATCTTACCTCTCTTTTAATACCGCTAAAGTCAACTACTCCAATTTTTTCTTTTATTTCTACAACTTTGCCTGGAACTGCTAGACACATGATGATACCTTCTAATATTGATTAAAAAGTCTTTCTTTAAAACAGATATAGTTTTGGTAATAGATTCTTATTTATAAAGTATGCCCTAAAAGTTTTTATTATTTTAGATAAATATTTAGGCCTACCGAAAGATTTATAAGTGACCTCAATTTTAATTGTTTAATATTTCGGCTACCCGAAAATATAAGACCCTCCTGGATTAATAATCTTTTCTTTTGGGAGCCGAAATCATATATAAAACGTCCAAGGGATGATAAAAAATGTCGAAATGTATGAATAGTATTTCCAAAGATGAGGGATTAAAAAGTCTATTTTTAAAAAAAATATGTAGTTGTTCATGCAATTGTTCAACTAAATGTTTTTGTAAATCAATTATTGAAGAGAAAAATTTAGAGAAATCATAATTTTTAAAATATTTTCAAAAAGGAGAGGAAATGAAAATAATTCAGTGGTTTACAAAAAACCTAGAAAAAATAATATACAATAATAACTTTTTTTTTAGACTGTATTCAATCCCCTACAAAAAAGTAGTTAAAAAAGAAATACAGTTAGGAAAAATAACTAAAGAGGATACGATACTAAATGTTGGCTGTGGCGCTATCCCCTATACCGCAATTTACATAGCAGAAATTACAGGTGCCAAGGTTTTTGCTATGGATAAAGATAAAAAAGCTGTAGTTGCTGCCAATAAGCTAATTGATCGCCTTAATCTTTCAAATAATATCGAGTTTTTGACAGGTGATGCTGCCAAAGACGTACCAAAAAAAATTGATAAAGCAATAGTTGCCCTACAAGTTGAACCAAAAGAAGATGTATTATACAGATTATTGGATACTAAGGCTTCAGCTGTAATTATGAGAGCTCCTAGAAAGGAACTAAAAAATTTGTACGGGACATTACCTTCTTCAATTAAGCCCATAAGTGGTGTTAAACATAAGATGCTTACATTTGATAGATCTGTTCTATATAAAAAAGACAGTTCAGTAATGGCTACCTATCAAAAATAAATCTCATTTTAATATTGGAATTATTGGAATTATTGTTAAATTTAGATCTTGTTATGTAGTTGTTTTTTGCAATAAAGGCATATTTTTAACTTTGATTAAATAAATTGTCATTGCTGCTGAAAGGAAGAGTGGAAACCAATAAGTTATTGATCGAGCTAACATAGATATGGCAACACCTTGGGTAAATGAAATTCCATTGACACTAAAAATAAAAGCCATCGTGCCTTCAAAGGTACCTAAACCACCTGGGGACAGGGGCAACATACTCACCAAATAAGC
>PWMA01000076.1 GCA_003558335.1 Candidatus Methanofastidiosia archaeon
AGGAAGAAGTATGCTCTGATTTTCTTATAGAAAGTCCTGCATAAATACCTCATAGATTGATAAATCATAGCGAGGATGTTTTTCGCTTCCTTGTTGTTAAAATCCCAAGGCCAACTGAACAGACAAAAGTCTTATAGCAAAATCTAACCTTAATAAGTATAAATTATAAAAAATAATTAATTAATGGTAACTGTTAGGAAATTTTATCTAACTATAATAACACATTTATACCCCCAATCTTAACTAATTTTATGTTTCTCTTAGATTCAGATTATAAAACATTCAATGAAAAAGCATATATTCGGTTAATACTAAAAAATGATTCAAAAATTGAAGCTTATTATAAAGATTTTGATCCTTATATCTGGGCTGTTTGCGATGCAAAAGAACTTGAATCTAAAATAATAGCCATTGAAAAGATAAGTAAAGAATTATATGGAAAAACTATAACCGTAAAAAATTGTATAACTGAAGAGAGGCATATTTTTGGCAATAAAGTAAAGGCTATTAAAATATTATTTAATCACCCCTCTGATGTCCCTAACTTGAGAAAAGAAATAGAGGATCAAATAGATATCTATGAATATGATATTCCTTTCACACGAAGGTTTCTAATTGATAAAAATCTTATTCCAGCAATACACTATGAGTTTGAGCTTCAAAAAGATGACGATAATTTATTAGTAAATAATTTCCAAATAAATGACAATTTAGATATTAATCTCAAAATTTTATCCTTCGATATTGAAGTATATTGTAAGGCAAAACCTGATTCACAAAAAGATCCCATAATAATGATTGGGATTTCTACAAACGATTTTGATAAAGTGATTACTTATAAAAAAGTCGAAGCCGATTATATAGAAGTTGTAGACAATGAAACAGCGATGCTAAAAAAATTTTTTGATGTTGTTTTTGAATATAATCCGGATATAATTTATACTTACAACGGCGATACATTTGACTTTCCCTATATATATGGCAGGGCAAAAAAACTAAACATTAGTCATCCTATAATAGACGAAATGAAAATTGATAAAAGAGGTATGAACGACACTAGTAAAATATCTGGAATGGTACATATAGATCTATATCCTTTGAGCAGGAAACTTCTTAGCCTAAACAAATATACTCTCGAAAATGTATATCTGAATTTCTTAGGCAAACAAAAAAGTAAACTTCAACTAGATGAAATGAATAAATATTGGGAAGAAGAAACTCAAGAAGGACTTTTAACTATTGCACTTTACAACAAAGAGGACTCTATTGCAGCAAAGGAAATTGGTGCCTCTATAGGGCCTCTTGAAGTTGAACTATCAAGAATAGTTGGTCAAAATATTTACGACATATCTCGAATGGCATCCTCTAATATGGTTGAATATCTATTGATAAAAAGGGCGTTTGAGGAAAAAACAATAGTTCCGAATAAACCAAAAGGCAGCGAATACTTGGAAAGATCCTCATATACATATGAAGGAGGCTTTGTTTTAGATCCAAAAAAAGGCCTTCATGAACATATGGCAGTTTTTGACTTTAGATCTCTGTATCCTTCAATAATTATAGCACACAACATAGATCCAAATACAATAGATTGTGAGTGTTGTGTCAATGTTTCACCAGAAGGTACAAATTTTTGCCTGAATAAAAAAGGTTTTATCCCTGAAATTTTAAAAGAACTCATAGAAAGAAGAATCAAAATTAAGAAAAAGCTAAAAGAATCCTTAGATAAAAAAGAAAAGACTATTTACAATTCACAACAATGGGCACTTAAAATTCTTGCTAACTCTTTTTATGGATATATGGGATATCCTCGTTCAAGATGGTATTCTAAAGAGGCGGCCTCAAGCATAACTTCTTGGGGAAGAGATTATATTCACAAAGCCATAAAAATTGCTGAAGATATGGGGCTAAATGTTCTTTATGGAGATACTGATAGTTTATTCTTAGGATTAGGTTCAGAAGATATAGAAAAATCAAAGGAGTTTCGCGATAAAGTTAATTCTACCCTTCCTGGGTTCATGGAACTTGATTTTCAAGGGTATTATAGGAGAGGGTTTTTCGTTTCAAAAAAAAGATATGCCATAATAGATAAAGAAAATAATATATCAACCAAAGGTTTAGAAGTTGTTAGGAGGGATTGGGCAGAAATTGCAAAAAAAACGCAAGAAGCTGTTTTAAAGACCATATTGGAAGGAAAAGGTCCGGAAAAGGCAGCTGAAATTGTTAGAAAAATTACTAAAGATCTCATAGAAGGCAAAACTCCCTTAGATTCCTTAATAATATATACTCAACTAACCATGCCAATTTCTAAATACAAACAAATTGGGCCTCACGTGGTGGTGGCAAAACACATGAAAGAAAAAGGCGAGGATATTAAGGCGGGGTCCATGATTTCTTTCATAGTAAAAAGTGGGGATGGAATGATTAGAGATAGGGCACACGATGTTGATACCTTCAAAAAGTCAGGTTACAAATACGATGCCAAATACTATATAGACAATCAAGTTTTGCCAGCAGTTATGAGAATCTTAAAAGGATTTGGGTATACTGAAGAAGACCTTAAGTTTTCTAAAAATAAGCAGATGAAATTGGGAGATTTCTTTTAACAATTAACAATCAATTTAAGAAATATCTCACGGAATTATTAGAATCTAAATATGCTCAATTTCTTCTAGACTTTCTTTTTCTGTAACAATCTCTACAATAGATAGGTCTTATCCCATCAGGTTTGAAGGGAACTTTTGTCATATTTTTACATTCAGAACAGACAGCTTCATGCATCTCTCTCAAGTCTCCTCTAAAACCTTCTAAATTTTTATTACCCATAGTAAACTCCTTTAATTACTCCTATAATCATGGAAGGCAATGTATTTAAAATTTACTATTCTAAATTCTATAAAAAT
>PWMA01000122.1 GCA_003558335.1 Candidatus Methanofastidiosia archaeon
GTAATTAAAAATATTAATTGTTAGTAAATATCTTGTTTTATTGTTTAAATAAGTTTATTTTAATGAATAACATTAATATCAAACTAATTATATTATTGTTAAACAATGATAAAAAGAATATTTAGAGAGATCATATCAAAAGTTCTACTGGTATAAGTGTAATTTAAATAATTATTAGACTCTTTAAATTAAATTTCCAAAAGGTTTATTTAGGAATTTTATATCTGGTTTCTGAGGATAACATGTTTAATAAAATTGTCATTATAGGGACAGGTTATGTTGGAATACCTGTTGCCGCCATATTTGCTGATAGAGGATTTAATGTAGTCGGTATAAATAGAACAATAGAAAAAGTAGATGCTATAAATAAAGGTTTATGTCCTATAGAAGGAGATGAACCAAATCTAGCTGAACTTATAGATAAAGTAGTAAAAAGCAAAAAACTTGTTGCAACTACAGACTATTCTGAATGTAAAAATGCCGATGCCATACTGATATGTGTTGAAACTCCTTTTGACTCTAAAAAATGGGAGCCTAATTATGAATCTCTAAAGTCTGCCCTTAAGAGCGTAGGGGAAAATATGTCTAAAGACACTTTAGTTATTGTAGAATCTACAATAGCTCCCACAACAATGGACACATTAGTTAAACCAATTTTAGAAGATGCGTCTAAGATGGAAGCAGGTAGAGATTTCTTACTTGGCAACTGTCCAGAGCGTGTAATGCCTGGAAAACTCCTATATAATATCGAAAACTTACCAAGGGTTTGTGGTGGTATAAACGAAGAAACAAGAACAAAGATGATTGAACTCTACTCTCCAGTTGTTAACGCAGAACTCTATCCAACAGATTGTCTCACTGCAGAAGTTGTAAAGACAGCCGAAAATGCTTATAGAGATGTTGAGATAGCTTTTGCAAATGAAGTCGCATTGATATGTGAAAAACTTGGTATTGATGCTTATGAAGTTAGAGAACTTGTAAACAAATCGCCTTATAGAAATATGCACTATCCTGGTGCTGGTGTTGGTGGTCACTGTCTTCCAAAAGACTCTTTATTGCTTTCTTATGGTGTAAAAGGTATATTAACTCCTAAAATAATGTTACTTGCAAGAGAATTAAACAATGAGATGCCACTTCATACTGCTGCACTTTTACTCCAAACTTTTAGAGATATGAAAATGAATTTAAAAGATAAAAGGGTTACAGTATGTGGTTTCGCTTATCTAGAAAATTCCGATGACACTAGAAATACGCCTTCTTTAGAAGTAATCAATGAATTGAAAAAAAATGGAATAGAGGTTATGATTCATGACTCTTTTGTCAAGAGCTATCAAGATATTGATATAAAAAAAGACTTTTATAAAAGTATAGAAGGTGCAGATGGACTTATTTTTGTTACTGCTCACAACGAATACAGAAATTTGGATATAGAAAAAATAAAAGAAACAATGAGAACTCCAATAGTTATCGATGGTAGGAACATCTTTAACAAGGAAGAAATGAAAAACAAAGGATTTATATACAAGGGGGTTGGAAAAGGATAATTTAAATATTTACTATTTTATTATTCCTATAAGATTCTATTGCAGATATTGCAACTTCAAGTGCATGTAATCCTTCTTCCCCTGAAACTGGAGGCAAGGTGTTATTTTTTAAGTAGTTAATAAAACAGTTAAGTTGAATTGCTAAAGGCTCTTTTCTTTCTATTTTTGCATCCTTTCTCCACTCTTTATCATATAAAGTGAGCTCTTGTGCAGTATAGTCAACCTCGGCTATTCCCTTGTCAGCAACAACAGTAAGGCTTCTAATCTTGTGAGGAGTATGCCAGTTGGTATCGATTAACCCCGTGCAACTATTGCCAAAAGTCATAAGTATTGTGGCAAAATCTTCAAAAGGATGTATTCTTTTGCCTCCAGTTGCATATACTGTTTTAATTTTATCCCCTAGTAAGAATGACATAATATCTATATCATGAACACCTAGATCAACTATGATCCCAACATCTCTTATTCTTGGACTATAAGGTCCAACTCTTTTTGAAGACATTGTTACAACTTTTCCAAGTGCATCGTTAGTTATCAACTCTTTTAATTTTTGTATGGCTGGATTAAACCTTTCAATGTGTCCAACTGAAAGTTTTATATCTTCTTTCCTAGCTTTTTCAATTATTTGTTGACCATTTTCCACTGTGTCTGCAATTGGCTTTTCAACTAGTATATCTATTCCATTTTCAATAAGATAATCGCATACACTCTTGTGAAGTTTTGTTGGAACTGCTACAATCGCTGCATCTATTCCTTCTTTTATAAGTTCCTTATAATCTAAAAAACTTTTAGTGTCATAAGTATCTGATAATTGTGATAATCTATTTTTATCGATATCAGCTATACCCACTAAATCTACACCCATTGTAGAAAGATTTCTTATGTGGTGGCCCCCCATAGCGCCTGCACCAATCACTCCAAATTTAATCATATAAACTCCTCGAAGAAGGAAGCAATATATTCAAGTTCCTCTTTTTTAATTGATGGATGAACAGGAATTGATAATACTTCTTCTGCAGCTTTTTCTGTTTCTTTAAGTTTGTCTTTGTATCCAAGACTGATATATAAAGGTTGCATATGTAAAGGCAGAGGATAATAAACGCCATAACCTATGCCTGCTTTTTCGAGCCCTTGAATAACTTCATTTCTCCTACCTTCTTTTATTCTTAAAGTATATTGGTGAAAGACGTGTTCATTGGCTTTAACAATCTTTGGACATTTTAGATAATCTAATCGTGAGAGTCTTTTTGAATAAAATTCCGCATTTTCTTTCCTTTTTTTATTAAATTCGTCCAGCTTTTTTAATTGACATATGCCAATGGCTGCACAGATGTCAGTCATTCTAAAGTTAA
>PWMA01000079.1 GCA_003558335.1 Candidatus Methanofastidiosia archaeon
TTCTAAAACTGAGGCAGAAGTGTCTGCTATAATGGAAGGCATAGAACGATATTGCTCTGAAGTAAATGAAGAGATAATATTAGATGCTTCTCAATCTCAATTGGAGGGAAAAGTAAACTATCTACCTCCTTATGAATTAAATTTGCCCGCCCAAGAGATGTACAATGAACATATAAGAATAGGTTGGGTTAAAGGGTATGATCTAATAAAGAGAGAAGAGATTTACGTTCCAGCAAATGCAGTATTTCATCCATACCCTCTTAAAAGAGATTATCCACTTTTTAGAACAAATACAAATGGATTGGCTTCTGGAAACACCATTGAAGAAGCAATTTTTCATGGGATCTGTGAAGTTATAGAAAGAGATGCATGGTCTCTTGTTGAGATGAAAAGGACATTTCCAAAAGATCTTGATATTGAGTTAAATGATCCTTTGTTAAATGATCTAATTAATAGATTTAAAGAAAATGAAATTGAAATTATATTTAAGGATATCACATCAGACATCCCAATTCCCACAATACTTGCTTCAGTTGATGATCTAAAGTTAAAAGACCCAACCTTAATGGTAATGGGTATGGGGTCGCATATTGATCCAAAGGTAGCCATTTATCGCGCCATTACAGAAGCTGCCCAATCAAGATTAACTCAAATTCATGGTGCAAGAGAAGATACACAGAAAGCAGAAATGAAAAGAAGAATAGGATACGAACGCATTAGAAGATTAAATTGGTATTATTTGAATGAGTTTGGAATAAAGACTAAAACTTCAGATTTCACAATAAAGGCATCAGATGACATACTAGAAGACATCTATATATTGTTAGATAAAATGATACAAAGAAAAATAAATAGGGTAATTGTTGTTGATCTTACAAGAGGTGAACTTGAAATACCTGTAGTGAGAGTGATTGTTCCTCAACTAGAACAGTATGGTATTGATAATTCAAGGATAGGATCCAGAGGAAGGATGAGGGAAGTTGATAAGAATTATTATATATATGGGCCTAAGCCTCCAAAAAGAAGAGGCCGAGAAAATTCTCTCAACTGACACAGAAAGAGAAGTTGTCTATGCTCCGCCTATAAAAAGAGGAGATATACCAAAGGCAGTTAATGAAGGCTTTGATATTATCGGAATAATTGATGGCATTTTTTTTAGAGAGAGTGCGGTATCTCCTAGAGAGATAATGGAAGCTTTAAAAACTGGAATAAAGATATATGGATCTTCAAGTATGGGTGCTTTGAGAGCATCAGAGCTATACAGATATGGAATGGTTGGAGTTGGAAGTGTATTTACTTGGTATAAAGAAGGGATTATTAACTCCGATGATGAAGTCGCATTATCTTTTGATAGTGAAGAATTTATTCCTATTTCTGAGCCTCTTGTTAACATTAGAGAAACTGTAAAAAGGGCCCATCGAGAAAGAATAATAAATAAAGAAGAATTTGAAATAATATTAAAATCTGCAAAAAGTTTGTATTTTCCTAAAAGGAGTTGGAGCAATATAATTGAAAAATCTGAAGAAAATTTAGGAAAAACTCTATCTGCTTTTTCTATTTTTATTAGGAATAACAAAGTTGATATAAAAAAGGAAGATGCAATTTTACTTCTTAAAAAGATAGATAATGATTCGAAATAGTTATAAGTTTCTATTTTATTGATTCGTCATGAAGGGCAATAAAGATCTATTTGATGAATCTAAAAAATATCTTTGTGGTGGCGTAAATAGCCCCGTACGTGCTATGAGTCCATATCCTTTTTTTACTGAAAGGGCAAAAGGAGCAATGTTGTTGGATGTTGAGGGCAATAGTTACATAGATTACTGCTTATGCTATGGGCCAATGATGTTAGGGCATAAAAATCTGGAAATACTAGAAGCTGTAAAAAATCAACTAGAAAGGGGAACAGCTTATGGAACACCAACTGAAAATGAAGTTATTTTTGCAAAAAGATTGTCTCAAATAGTTCCGAATCTTGAAAAGGTAAGATGTGTTAGCACCGGCACAGAGGCAACAATGAGTGCTATAAGACTTGCAAGAGGTGTAACTGAAAGAAACAAGATAGTCAAATTTGATGGAAATTTCCATGGTGCCCATGACGCAGTTTTGATAAAGGCTGGATCAGGAGTAATGACTAGAGCTACACCTGGATCAAAGGGTATACCAGAAGACTCTGTAAAGAATACAGTTTCTCTGCAGTTCAACAATATTGAAGCCCTTTCTTCAGTAATTGAAAAAGGTGATGTCGCGGCAATTATAATGGAGCCAATAGTTGCAAATGCAGGATGCATACTTCCTGAAAAAGGATATTTAAAGGAAGTTAAAAAAATTGCAAAACAGAATGGAACTCTATTGATTTTAGATGAAGTAATAACAGGATTTAGATTAGGATTAGGTGGTGCTCAAGAATACTTCAAAGTCAAAGCAGATATCTTAACATTTGGAAAGATAATCGGAGGAGGTTTCCCCCTTGGAGTATACGGTGGGAAAAGAAAGATAATGAATCAAGTTTCTCCAGAAGGCCAAATATACAATGCTGGTACATTCAATGGAAATCCAGTGTCCATCGCTGCAGGGTTAAAAACTTTAGATATACTAGAAAAAAAAGAAACTTATACAAAAATAAACAATATGACAAATATGATAATGGATGGGATTTCTGATATAACATCAAATATGAAAACAGTGCTGTATGGGGCACCGGGTATGTTCTGCTTATACTTTGGAGTGTCAGAGGTTAAGAATTATGAGGACGCAAAGAAAGCAGATACAGATATGTTTAATAGATTTCAAAAAGATTTACTGAAAAAAGGAGTATTCCTTCCTCCTTCTCAATTTGAATGTAAGTTTTTATCCATATCTCACGATGAAGAAATAATAAATAAAACTTTAGAA
>PWMA01000125.1 GCA_003558335.1 Candidatus Methanofastidiosia archaeon
ATTTCCGCGTGTTTAAGTTATGCCGTAAATTGCAATATTAAATGCCTTGAAATTTATGGTAAATGTATAATGTTTTGGTGTTTTTAATCTTTATATGTCCTTTTCTTTTAAAAAGAACAAATATTGGTAGTCGAGGCTGTGGGTAAGTGGGCAACACTGCTTTTGCGTTGTTCAAGCAGTTGTGGGGTCTGTGGGTAACTCTTGCTTTTTAGAGTTATCCATCAGAATCCACATCTGCGGTATATCCACAGCTTTTTGCTATGCATTGCGGTTTCTCATCTGCTAAGCGGCCATATCGTTTGCTGATCGATAACCGAATATCCTTCGAGGGTAATTGTTTATCCAGTGTTCTATTCTTTGTATGTCTTCCTCCGTATAATCATCTATGTTTGATCCTTTAGGGATAAACCGACGTATCAGTTTATTTATATTCTCATTGGTTCCCCGCTCCCACGAGCTGTATGGATGAGCATAGTATACGGTTACCCGTTTACTTTCCGGGTTTAGGAGTGATTTCTCTAGAGACTCAAAATCTAAAAACTCGCTTCCGTTGTCCACCGTGATTGATTTAAACTTCTTTTTAAAATTCTCCCCATGCATGAGTTCTAGATAATCGAGCTTCTCTTTGACGGATTCCTGAGTCTTTTTGGGTATTTTAAAAATAATTTCTTCCCGCCGCTGCCTCTCGCTTAATGCGAGTAAAACAGATCCACCACCTTCACGTTTCCCTGCCACACAGTCCATCTCCCAGTGCCCGTATTCCTCTCTGGAGTCTACCTCCGAAGGTCTATCCTCTATGCTGGTTCCCTTGAGCTTCCTGTGGGTTCTAACCTTGCTGTAGGCCCTTTTTTTCTTATCTTTCTTCACAGGTAAATCTTTGTTTGTGATGTTTAGAAAGATTCCCTGGTCTATGTAGTTGTATAAAGTCTTTGTGCATATGGTTGTTTTAAACTTCAGCCCCTTTGCCTTAATTTCACCAATAACAGCATCCGGTGAGTACTTGTCTTTAATGATTTTTCTTTCAATGTGCTCTGCTAGCTTGTGGTCATTGCCTATTTTGAGCCCTGGACCTTTGTTTTGCCCATTTTTATCATAAACCCGCTGGCCTGCATCAGCACAATATTCTTCCCGATACGTTAAATCGCTGTTTTGTAGTCTTATTGTTCCCTTTGAAATCTCCCTTTCAATGGTTCGTTTGTTTCTCCCTAGCCTCTCTGCTATTTCAAGAAGCGGCAGTTCTTCTCTTAGTAAAACTTCGATTTTGTACCTTTCTCTCAGGGTAAGATGTTTATTTTTTCTTGATTCTGCGGTATTATTATATTGGCTCATGGTATCTCCTTTGTAATGTTTTGTTTAGTCACTCAACATTATACATTGGATTTTACCATGAGTCTTTATTTTTTACTGCCTAGGAGCATTGTATAATTAAATGCACAAATAGAAGAAAATGTAACAAATAGAAATGACACATATCCCTACCTCATGTATAATGTTAATTAGCGAAAAAACAAATACATGGAGGTGGGATATGTGCCGAGGTAATTATACCACAGAAGAGAAGAAAGGAAAACACCTCAAATTACAGGACCGAGAAATCATTGAGCATTTATATAATATTCAGGGTAAAACAGCTGCTGAGATAGCCAGAGAATTAGGCAAGCATAGGACTACAATAAGTAGAGAGCTAGAAAAAGGAATCGTACATTTAAGAAACAGTGATTATACGCAACGGGAAGAATATGTAGCTCAAAAAGGCCAGGAAGTATATGATAACAATGCCACTGCTAAAGGTCCTAAGATAAAGATAGCTAAAGACTATAAGCTTGCGGATTTTATTGAAAAGAAGATTACAAAGGACAAATACTCTCCTGAAGTGATAGCCAATATAGTTAAACGGAAACAAAGGTTTAAGATAAATCTTCATTGGAAGACCATTTATAATTATATAGATAAAGAAATTATAATGGTGGATAGAGACGATTTAACATATGGGAACTATAGCAAATCTCAGGGGAGCAAAAGAAGAGAAAAAGAATCGACAAAAAGACGTAAAGAAGGCAGAAGGATCTCTGATCGACCCAGGGAAGCTGAAGAAAGAAAGAAGCCAGGTCACTGGGAGATGGATCTTGTAGAAGGGAAAAAAGCTAGAGAGGAACCATTTTTATTGGTATTAACAGAAAGATGTTCTAGGAATGAACAGATTGAAAAAATACCTGATAAAACCCAACAAGCAGTTATAGCAGGCTTAGATCGAATTGAACGAAGGATGGGTGTAAAAAAGTTTAGAACAGAGTTTAAGACCATTACCACTGATAATGGCAAAGAGTTCTATGACTATGAAGGTATAGAAACTTCATTTACAAAAAGCAGTACCCCAAGGACAAAACAATACTATGCAGATGCATACTGTTCCTGGCAAAGAGGTAGTAATGAGAACTTAAATAAGATGATAAGACGATTCATACCAAAAGGCACTAGCCTTAAACAATACAGCCAAAAAGCAATAAAGGATATTCAAAAATGGATGAATAACTACCCAAGAAAGATGTTTGGTTTCATGAGTTCTAAGGAAGTGTACCAGAGAAAGTTGAAAGCTATCTAAATTATATATGAGCAGTAAATAGTAGGGTTATGAAATATGATTTTTAACCCACTTAAAGGGATGAATCCGAAACTTCATGACACTTAAAAAATCTTTTCGGAAAACCGTGCATTTAACCTTGCAAAGAACAAATGTAATGGTGCTTTAATAAATATTTGTAAATTTTAATTTATTTTGATATACTAAAAAAGAAGCATAACGAGGAAGGTGTCGGCAATGACCAAGGATGTACAGGATCTTGGTACAATACATATTGCCAAAGAGGTTATTGAAATAATAG
>PWMA01000137.1 GCA_003558335.1 Candidatus Methanofastidiosia archaeon
ATGGCCAACGGGGCACCGGGCTCGGGCTGTCGATCTGCCGGAACCTGGTCGAGCAGTACGGTGGCGAAATCAGTGTCGACACGGCACCGGGGCAGGGCGCCCGGTTCACCGTCGTGTTCGCACAAGCCTGACCGTCAATACTGACTGAGGACTCGCGATGAAGGATGTACTGATCATCGAGGACGACCCGGTACTCAACCGGTTTCTGTCGAAGCACGTCCGAGAAATGCATCTGGAAGTCAGCAGCTTTCAGAGTTGGGGGGCGGTCGACGCGTATCTCAAGGGGCACGAGCCGGCATTGATCGTTTCCGATCTGGATACAACAGCGTGAAATATGTCAGCACCCGGGGCGGCGTCGAGCCCCAGTCTTTTGAAGACGTGGTTCTGACGGGCTTGGCCCCTGACGGCGGGCTGTTTGTTCCGGAGCAACTGCCCCGGCTCAGCGAGGCCGAGATCGCCGCCATGGCAGGACTCAATTACAGCGAACTGGCGTTTGGCGTCATGAAACCGTTCGTGGACGGTGCCGTGCCCGATGCGGATCTGATGGCGCTTATCGACAAGTCCTACGAGTCGTTCCATCACGACGCCGTCGCACCGCTAGTGCAACTGGATCACAACCTTTGGGTGCTCGAGTTGTTCCGGGGGCCAACCCTGGCCTTCAAGGACTTCGCGCTGCAGTTTCTCGGCAACCTGCTCGACTACATTCTCGAACAGCGCCAGCAGCGGGTGGCGATCATGGGCGCCACCTCTGGGGATACCGGCTCCGCCGCTATCGAGGGTTGCCGTCGCTGCAAACATATCGACATCTTTATTCTGCACCCACACAACCGGGTATCGGAGGTGCAGCGCCGCCAGATGACCACAGTGCTCGCGCCCAACGTGTTCAACATTGCACTCGAGGGCAACTTCGACGACTGCCAGAACATGGTCAAGGCAAGTTTCGCTGACCAGTCCTTCCTGCCCGACGGGCGTCCGCTGGTGGCGGTCAACTCCATCAACTGGGCGCGGATCATGGCCCAGATCGTCTACTACTTCTACGCTGGCGTCGCGCTGGGCGCACCCGGCCGGCCGGTGTCCTTTGCGGTGCCCACCGGCAACTTCGGTGATATCTTTGCCGGCTACCTGGCCCTGCGCATGGGGTTGCCGGTCAAGCAGCTGGTCATCGGCACCAACGCCAACGACATCCTGCACCGCTGCATCAGCGCCAACGACCACAGTCAGCGCGAGCTGATTCACAGCCTGACGCCGAGCATGGACATCATGATTTCCAGCAACTTCGAGCGCCTGTTGTTTGATCTCTACGATCGCGACGGCGCCGCCGTTGCCGAGCTGATGAAACAGGCTCGCGCTGGCGCAATGACGCTCAGCGAGCAGGCCCTGGGGCGCGCCCGCGACCTGTTCAGCAGTTTCCGGCTCGACGATGCCCACACCGTTGAGGTGATCCGCGAGTATCACGAGCGCTGTGAGTACCTGCTCGATCCCCACAGCGCCATCGGCGTGGCTGCCGGACGTGCCTGCAGCCGTGATGGCGCCGTGCCCATGGTCTGCCTTGCCACCGCGCATCCGGCCAAGTTTCCCGAAGCGGTGTGCAACGCCGGTTATCCGGTCGCCCCACCGTTACCCCCTCACATGGTTGACCTGTTCGGCCGCGAGGAGCGCTACCAGGTGCTGCCGCACGATATCGCTGCGGTACAGGGCTACATGGCCGAGCAGCTGAAAGCCTGATGCCGTTGACGGCCGCCAGCAGGTCGCCCTGGATCAGGTGCGTGATGATGCCAGGGTAGACGGTGCCGAGCGCCCGACCAATGACATCAGGCGGGGGCGCAGCGGCGGAAGCCTCATGCAGCATCGAGTGCCGCGCTCAGGTCGGCAATGATGTCGTCGGGGTGCTCCAGCCCTACTGACAACCGTATTCCGCCGGGGTCGATGTGCAGCTGCTCCTGGATCGCCGTGGGCACGGCCGCGTGGGTCATGGAAGCCGGGTGCTCGATGAGGGTGCGAATCTGCCCGAGCGAGACGGCAAGGGTGACGGACAGGGCGTTCTCCGCGACGTGGTCGATCACCCGTGCGCCGAGCTGCCGGGCCGCCTCCCCGTCTCCCCGCAACACGAGATAGATCATGATGCCCGGCGCGAACTTGCCATCGAAATCCCGCATCTGGTGCCGCGCCAGTTCGTGCTGGGGATGACTCGGCAAACCGGGATAGCTCACCCGCTCGACCTTGGGATGCTGCGCGAGGAACTGCGCGACCCGTAACGCCGTGGCGATTTGTTGGCGGGTGCGCAGCGCAAGCGTTGGCAGCCCGTAAACCAAGTGCGGCCAGGCGACCCTCGGGGCCAGAACGCCGCCGAAATCCTTGCGATAGAGCAGCAGGTCCGGCTCCAACAGCCGCGGCCCGATGACGGCGCCGCCCAAGTCTGTACCAAAGCCCCCGATGTTCTTGGTCAGACTCTGTACGACGAGATCGATGCCATGCTCTAACGGGCGCTGACAGAAAGGGGTGGCGAAGGTGTTGTCAACCACGGTGAAAACCCGCCGGCGCGACGCGCGTTGCCCGTTGTACTCACCGACGACGCGCGCCATAGCCGCAAGATCCAGCAGGTCCAGGCTTGGGTTACAGGGCGTCTCGCCATAGACCACCATGATCTCGGGATTCCGATCAAGCAGCGCCCGCAGCCGGTCGGCATCGGTCAGGTCTTCCAGAAGCACCTTGATGCCCAATCGAGGCAGCCAGTTGGTGAAGAGCGAGTAGGTGCAGCCGTAGATGGTGCGGTGCGAGAGCAGGATGTCACCGCTCTTGAGAAGGACACCCAGTACCGCGGCAATGGCGGCCATCCCGGTGGCGAAGGTGACGCAGGCCTCGCCGCCCTCGGCCACATTTAGATTCTCTTCCAGCATGCCGCGGGTCGGCTCGTCCAGCCGATCGTAGATATAGATTGGCGGTTGCAGCTCGCGGTTGAAGTCCGGGTTGGCGAATTGCCGGAAGCCTTCGGCCCCGCGCGCGGCGCTCTCGAGCCGATAGGCGACCGAAGCGCCAATGGGAGGGACGATGTGGTCCTGGTAATTCCAGTGGGGGCTGCGGAGCTTACCTTGGATCAGGCGGGTCTGTTTGCGGTACCGATCGTGCTTATCGCTCATCGGGACTCTCCGGTTCGCTTGCCTATTCGTCTTCACCCGGCCGGAGGATTTCAGGCAAGGCCGACCCCGCGACAACCGTCGGCTCCGGGGTGGAAAGGATAAACACCCTTTCGCAGGGCGGGTCAACCGCCTGGATGCACCGGCACAGCCCTTCGGGCGTCTTCCACTCACTCGCACCTGTTGCGACGCCGGCGTGCTCGGAGAATCCAGCCTCCTTGTCAACCCCAGCGTCGCAGGCCGACCGCGTCAGCAGAGTGAACACCTTGCGGCCATGGTGCGGCCCGACGGCAACCTGGTGGATGATCGACGAACCCGGGATGCGTCCTGGTGCAGCAGCGTCGATCGTTGCACCGGCTAGGTCGCTATTCTCTGCGTCCCGTGCAACCCAACACTGGCATGCGATAGATCCCGGATGTGCCAGATCGGCATGATCGGGATCGACTGACTCAGCATCTCCCGGGTTTGTCCGGCGGGCACTTGTGCCGTAGTGGCAGGCCGTTTCAGCAAATGAGCGGCCCGCTCTGACAAACCGTCAGCAGTGTCGCACCCGCAAACCAATTCCATCTTCGGATACCGGAGATGATTAATTTGAAAACAATCATCTACGGATCCTTGTCTTGTTGGCCCCGGTCTTGCGTAACAGCGATCCGAACACCCTGGGGTAGCGGGTTCCTGTTGCGATCCCTGTCGCGAGGGGTTGGCCGGCCCGATGCGGGGCGACGCGCAACGAACGACAGTAGAAGGAGCACTGAACCGAGAAGCGACGCCATGATCGACCGAATGCGCGCACGCAAGCTTGTAAAGCCAGCGAGCGGGGCTACCTACATCGTGCGTGGTGCAGCGGCAATGGGCTCTGCCAAGTCCCAACAGTTTGGCATGCCCAGCTACTAAACGCCCGGCCGGGGCCAACTCTGCCATGAAAGGTGTTTTCAGCTTCGGCTCTTTCGATTGCCTGACGCACCATTCTTGCTCGAACGCCTCGGCCTGCTGGAGCGTCCTACGTTCGTGCCATTGAGCGGTCTTCTCGTCACGGCCGTGTTGCAGACTCGTCGCGAGGTTTCGTGCGAACACGGTCTAAAATGGAGATCCGGTGCCGGGTTGCCCTGAGGCGGATTGCGAAGACCTGGAGGTGGACATGCTGAAGCGAGAGGGTCGAGACTGATGCCACTGGTCGCGCACACGGCGCTGCCGGCCTTCGAGCGCCTGCGCAAGGAAGGCGCGACTGTTCTGCCCAGCGATTATGCACTGCACCAGGATATACGTGCGCTGCACATTGGCCTGCTGAACATGATGCCGGACGCCGCACTTGCGGCTACTGAGCGACAGTTCTACCGGCTGATCGGGGAGAGCAACCAGATTGCGCAGTTCTACATGTACCCCTTCACCCTGACGGAACTGCCACGTGGTCCGGGCGGCCGTGCGCACGTCGAGCAGTTCTACGAGAGCTTCGACACCCTGCAGCGCGACGGTCTGGATGCCCTGATCATCACGGGGGCCAATGTCAGCGAGCCGGATCTGGCGCTGGAGCCGTTCTGGGAGCCGTTGGCAGAGGTCGTGGACTGGGCCTGGCACAATGTCACTTCCACGCTGTGCTCCTGTCTGGCGACCCACGCGGTGATGCAGGCGCGCTACGGCGAACGGCGCCGGCCGCGCGGACCCAAGCTGTGGGGCGTATTCGACCACCGGGTGGTGCAACGCGGGCATCCGCTGGTCGCCGGTGTCAACACGCGCTTCGACGTTCCGCACTCGCGCTTCAACGATGTCTCGCGCGCGCAGTTCGAACGCCACGGGCTGCAGGTGCTCGTCGAGAGTGAGACGGCGGGTGTGCATCTGGCGGTGTCGGAGGACGGTTTTCGGCTGGTGTTTTTCCAGGGCCACCCGGAGTACGACAGCATCAGCCTGTTGAAGGAGTACAAGCGCGAGGTCACGCGCTACATCAACGGTTCCCGCCCGGATTATCCGCCGTTGCCGGACAATTATCTGTCCCCGCAGGCCGCCGCGATTCTGCACGAGCATCGTGATCACGTCGAGCGCGCGCTGATGCGCCGGGCCCCGGTGCCGGAACTGCCGGAGCACCTGCTGGTGCAGGGGCTCGACAACACCTGGCACGACAGCGCACTGGCCGTCATCAACAACTGGGTTGGCTATGTGTACCAGCTGACCAACGTCGACCGGCACCTGCCATTCCAGCACGGCGTCGATCCCGACAATCCGCTTGGCCTGACCCGCTGACCCGTCGCCGCGGCCGTCGACTTTCATTGTGCCACCGCAGGCCCGCAGGTCTGAACGGTGTGCCACTGTAGGGTTTCGGGGTCTCAAGTCGACCCAAACCGGGCACCGGAGCACCGCCCGCAGATGGCGCACGCGAAGCGCCGATGGTGGTGCGGTTGCCCCGCGGGCCCGGCCAGCGCGAGGATCGGTACATGCACCTGTTCTGCGGCAAGGAGGCGGCGCTGACAGCGTCGCGCGCGGCCTCGTCTGCTTCTGCGACGACCACTGAGACGGTCGCTTCCGGCACGCTGGCCCAAAAGGTCATCGAACTGGAGCGGCGTATCGAAGCCCTGGAACGTCGCCTGGCCCACTAATGTTGGGTCACAGGCCTGATGGCGCCTTCAGCGAGGCGATAGGCGTGAACGGGAGGCGGATCCATGATCGGAGCGATTGCCGGTGACATCATTGGTTCGATTCACGAGGGGGCGGCACCCAAGCCGAAAGACTTTCCCTTGTTCGTGCGCGCCTCGCGGTTCACGGACGATACGGTTCTGACCGTCGCGGTGGCCAGCGCGGTGCTGAGCGGCACGGACTACGAGACGTCGCTGTGGGCGTGGGGCCGGCGCTACCCGGGGGCCGGGTACGGAGGCTGGTTCCGCCGCTGGCTGTTCCAGGACGATGCTCCGGCCTACAACAGTTTCGGCAACGGCTCGGCGATGCGGGTTTCCGCGATCGGCTGGGCCTTCGAGGATCTGGAGACCGTGCTGCACGAGGCGAAGCGCAGCGCCGAGGCGACACACAATCACCCGAAAGGCATCCAGGGCGCGCAGGCCGTGGCCGGCGCGGTCTGGGCGGGTCGAATGGGCCAGGGCAAGGACGCAATCGAGGAGCTGTTGTCCCACCGCTTCGGCTACGATTGCGCTCTCGACTGGGCCGACTTGCAGCGCCGTGGTGGCTTCGACATCACCTGCCAGGGGACCGTGCCCGCGGCTGCGGCCGCGTTTCTGCGATCGACCGACTACGAGGATGCGGTGCGCAATGCCGTCTCGCTCGGCGGCGATGCCGATACCCTGGCCTGCATCGCGGGAGCAATGGCCGAGGCGCACTATGGCTCCGTTCCGGATGCGATCCAGGTCGAGGTGATGGCCCGCCTGGACCCGCCACTGCGAACCGAGCTGTATACCTTCGCGCAACGGTACGGGGTTCCGATCATGACCGCACAGCGTTCGGAAGGGACCCGGGAATGAAAGATCCCGAACGCCCTGAGGGGGCAGGCGTGCCGCAGATGAAGGACCGTTGCGCGCTACACCGAAACGGACGTCAAATCGGTGCTTTTTTCAAGTTGTGGTTGCCCATTAGCAGACACAACCGTCAGCGCAGGCACGAGGAATCGACGGCAGAGGCGGGATTCATCTTGCCCCTCGGGTCGTTGGTGCCGACACTGTAGCTTCGAGCCGAACCGCGGAGGCAACGCATGACCAGCCTGTTCGACCCCCTCGCCCTGGGCGATCTGACCCTGAAGAACCGTTTGATCATGGCGCCGCTGACACGCATGCGCAGCCAGCAGCCGGGTAATGTCCCCTGGGAACTGAACGCGGAGTACTACGCCCAGCGTGCCTCCGCCGGCCTGATCATCTCGGAAGCGACCCAGATCGCCCCGCTGGGTCAGGGGTACCCCGGAACGCCGGGCATCCATACCGGCGAGCAGGTCGCGGGCTGGAGACAGGTGACTGACGCGGTGCACCGGGCCGAGGGCCTGATTTTCCTGCAGTTGTGGCATGTCGGGCGCATCTCTCACTCGTCGTTTCATCCCGACGAAGGCTTGCCGGTCGCGCCCTCCGCGGTGAAGCCATCGGGCGAGGTGCTGATTGCCGACTGGACGATGGCGCCCTACGAAACGCCACGTGCGCTGGAGACCGTCGAGATCCCTGAAGTCATCGCCGAGTACGCCGCGGCTGCGCGAAGGGCGAAGGAAGCCGGCTTCGACGGGGTCGAGGTTCACGGGGCCAATGGCTACCTGCTGGACCAGTTCCTTCAGGATGGCAGCAACCGGCGGACGGATGCCTACGGCGGCAGCATCGAGAACCGCGCGCGCCTGCTGCTGGAGGTGGTCGACGCGGTCGTCGGCGTCTGGGGCCGGGAGCGCGTGGGCGTGCGACTTTCGCCCTACGGCACCTTCAACGACATGCACGATTCCGACCCTGTCGCTCTGTTCACCCACGTCCTCGGGAAGCTGAGTGATCGGGGCATCGCCTACGTGCACATGATCGAACCGCGTGCCACGTCCGCGGGTGGCGGGGACACGGTCCAGGAAGGCGTTCCCTGTTCCTCCGAGCTCTTTCACCCTCTCTTCGACGGTGTCTTCATTTCCGCCGGGGGCTATGACCGGGATGGGGCGCTGGAGGCCGTGGCGAGCGGCCGAGCCGACGCCATCGCGTTCGGGCGGGCTTTCATCGCCAACCCGGATCTCCCCGAGCGGCTGCAAAAGAACGCGCCGCTCAATCCCTACGACCGCAGCACGTTCTACGGTGGCGACGCCAGGGGCTATACCGATTATCCAGCCCTGGGCTGAAGATGGCGCTGGAGGGGACGGGGTTTGACCGGTCCCCGACGCGTTGCGGCGATCAGCCCTGGAGTGCGGGTTTGGTCGCCTCGATGTGGGCCGAGAGCACGTAGTCTTCCACGCCCCGGCCCGGCGCCCAGTCCTTGATGAATTCGCGGGATTCGTCCTTGGGCGTGACGCGGATGCCCTGGAAACCGGCTGCCTGAAGCATCCCATGCAGGTCGTCGAGCAACGGTGCGCCGGCGATGCAGCCCGCGTAGAGCACCGGATCGTTGCGCATCTCCTCCGGCAGCTCGGTGCTGGCGACGACGTCGGAGATCGCCAGCCGGCCGCCGGGCTTCAGCACGCGGAAGGCCTCGCGGAAGACCTGGGGCTTGTCGGGAGACAAGTTGATCACGCAGTTGGAGATGATCACGTCGGCGGTGTGGTCGGCCACCGGCAGGTGTTCGATTTCGCCCAGGCGAAACTCGACGTTGGTGAAGGCGCCCTTTTCCGCGTTGGCGCGGGCCTTGCTGACCATGGTCGGCGTCATGTCGACCCCGATGACGCGCCCGGTTGCACCGACTTCGGGAGAGGCGAGAAAGGCATCGAAGCCGCCTCCGCTGCCCAGATCCACCACCACTTCACCCGCTCGAAGGCTGGCGATCGCGCGCGGATTGCCGCAGCCCAGACCCATGTCGGCGCCGCCCGGAACGGCCGCGAGATCCGCGGAGGAATAGCCGAGGCGGGTAGAAATCAGGGTGTTGATGGCGACGTCGTCGGAGACCCCGCAGCAGCCCGACGTCTCGCCGCAGCCCTCGCTAGCGTTGCTGGCCTCGGCCACTTTGGCGTAGCTGTCCCGCACCTGCTGGCGGATTTCATCGGTGTGTTTCTGGCTCATGGTCGATTTCCGGATCGATATTCGAAGGCTGCAATGGTATCCGGGATCCCGAAGCGGGGCGCAAACACCCACGATCCGCGGCAGCGATTCCGCCGCCACTCGCGCCGCGGAGAACGCCGGCAGTTCCTCAGGAACCGACTAGACTCCTGACATTGGGGCCAGGATCGTGCTTCGGCATGGCGCGCCGCACGGACAGGAGGCCGTGGCGGGAAGACCCGGAACAGGGTTGCGCTCGGAACCCGCCCCGCCCACAGGTCGTATGGAGGATAGGGATGGAAGACGTCGACACCTGGAGCGACGATGTGGTGGGCCTGGTCGGCAAGGCCATACTGGCGCCATCCAGTCACAACACGCAGCCCTGGTTCTTCCTTCTGGGGGAGCCCTATGTCGATCTGCTCGCGGACCGTAACCGGGCTTTGCCGGTTAACGATCCCGATGACCGCGAACTCACCATCAGCTGCGGGTGCGCGCTATTGAACCTGTCGTTGGCGGCTGCCGCATCCGGCTATCACGTGGAGAACTGGCTGCTGCCGGACCCGGACGAACCGGACTGGTTTGCGCGGGTCTCGCTGACCGGCCATTCGACGGAGCGGGTACCGGAGGCCGATCTGGCCCGATTCATCGAAATGCGGCGGACCTGCAGGACGCACTTTGAATCCCGGCCGGTGGCCGAGGACATCGTGGCCGTGCTGACCGCGGCGGCGCAGGCTGAGGGAGCGTGGCTGCGACCGCTGCTGGGCGACAAGGTCCGCGAACAGGCCATCGCGATGATCGTCGAGGGGGACGCCGAACAGTGGTCGGACCCGAATTGGCGGCATGAACTCGCCGCCTGGATGCACCGGCCAAGCGAAGGCGATGGCGTGCCCGTTTCCATGCTGACGGCGCCGGTTACCCAGATGATCGTCCGCCACTTCGACATGGGCGGCGGTGTGGGGTCGAAGGACCGCGAGCTCGCGCACAGCTCGCCGTTGCTGGTCGTTCTGGGGACCGACGGCGATTCACCCCGGGACTGGCTGCTGGCGGGCCAGGCGCTGCAGCGGGTACTACTGGTGGCGAGCGGGCAGGGCCTGCGCGCGTCGTACCTGAATCAGCCCATCCAGGTGGCGTCGCTGAGGCCCCGGGTCACTGAACTGGCCGGTGGCGACGGGTTTCCACAGATCCTCCTGCGCTTCGGCTATGCCAGCAACCCGCTGTCGCCTGCGCCGCGCCGTCCGCTGGAAGAAGTCGTCAAGTGGAGTTGAGCCCGTCCTCAATTGCGGCGGCGGCGTCCGCTCTCAGGCAGCGTTGGCGATCGGATCGGGCTGGCCGGCGCGTGCCATCTTGAGCGTCACCAGTTCCTCGGCGCTGGTGGGGTGGATCGGGATCGTGAGGTCGAAGTCGCGCTTGGTCGCACCCATGCGAACCGCGACCGCGAAGCCCTGCAGCATCTCGTCGACGGCGTCACCGACCATGTGAATCCCGACCACCTGCTCGTTCTCGCCGGCACAGACGAGCTTCATTGCCACCGGTGCGACTTCGCCTTCGGCGAACGCCCGCGCCAGACCACCGTATTCAGTCTCGTAGATCTTCACCGAATCCCCGAACTTCTGCATGGCCTGCGGCTCCGTCATGCCCACGGCGGCGGTCGGTGGGTGCGTGAACGTCACGGTCGGAATCTGGCTGTAATCGACCGGAACCGGGTAAGAGCCACGCGGAGGCTGGGCCGTGCTATACAGAATTTGTCTATCGCGGATATGGCAGATTCTGGTTATTGAACTTTGGGCAACAGAATACGGCTAGCGGAAGTACCCGCTATCGTTACACAGAGGCGGTCAGAGCCATGAGTCCTAAGCAATTCGTCGTGCAGCCGGGTGATCGGGGGGGGCTGCCCTCAGCGTCATCGGTACAAGCGTAACGGTCCTTGTTTCGGCTGCCGAAGGGAAAAGCCAGCAAGTTACGCTCCAGTCAGGCGACGAGGGAACCGGGCCGCCGCCGCACAGCCACGACTGGGACGAGTCGTTTTATGTAACCCAGGGCCAAGTTCAGTTTACGTGTGCTGGCAGGAGTACGATGTGCGTGGCAGGCACATTTGTCCACGTTCCAGCCGGTGTCGTTCACGCTTTCAACTATGGTCCCGGCGGTGGCGAGATGCTGGAAATCACCGGAATGGGAAGCAAAGCAATTCAGATGTTCACTGCCCTGGATCGCGAGATTCCTCCGGGTCCACCGGACGTTCAAAAAGTGGTCCAAGTAGCTGGCGAACACGGCGTCACGTTTCACATTTGATACGGCACGCGGATTCGTTCCTCGTTGTCGCCCAACAACAGGTTCAGCCACCGTAGATGGATGATACGGGAACGACGGCTTCGGGCCGACCACTCTGCCACGATTGGTCATGCGGTGTCTCGAGCCGACCCTGAACGGCCAGTCAGATGGCATGGATGAGCGGCCGGTGTCGGACGTGAACCTGACGTCCGGGCGGGGTTTGTGGGATCGACATCGATAGCTGCCCAGCCTGCGGCGGGGCTATGCAGATCATCACCTGTATTGAAGACCCGGTGGTGATCGCGAAGATGCTCAACCACCTCGATGCGAA
>PWMA01000165.1 GCA_003558335.1 Candidatus Methanofastidiosia archaeon
GTGCTTGAGCTGCATCTTCTATCAAGATAAGATCATTATCTTCACATATTTCAACTATTGCCTTCATATTAGAAGATTGGCCATATAAGTGTACGGGCATTATCGCCCTTGTTTTTTTAGTAATTTTATCTTCTATCAAAGAAGAGTCAATATTAAATGAATCATAATCTATATCAACAAAAACTGGTTTCGCACCCGTGAAAAGAACAGCGTTGGCTGTTGCAACAAAGGTAAATGAAGAAGTAATAACTTCATTTCCTTTTCCTATTTCATTTGAAAGAAGTGCAACGTGTAAAGCTGTTGTTCCATTAGAGGTGGATATTGCATACTCTGTACCAATATACTCTGCAAATTGTCTTTCAAATTCATCAACTTTTTGAGATTGAGCTATATTTCCTGTTGTTAAGGTTGATTTGACTGCTTCTATCTCTTCTTCAGCTATCAGCGGTTTTGCAATTGGTATCATTTAACCCTCCAGAGTTAAGTAAACTTTTTTATCTAAATAAAAAGTATTTTTACATTCTGTGCATTCCATGAAAATTTTGTTATTTTCTTGACCAATCATCTTCGCTTTTCTGCCACACTTGCAAACAAATCCTTTTAGCTTAGCCGGATTTCCAAAAGCAAGGCCATATGCAGGGATACTTTTTGTGACTACAGATCCCAAACCAATCATAGCGTATTCTCCAATTGTAACTCCACACAATATAGTAGCATTTGCACCAATGGAAGCCCCTTTTTTAACTAGAGTTTTAATAATTTTCCAATCAGTATTAAATGTCCGAGGATATAAATCATTTGTAAATGTCATATGGGGGCCCAAAAAAACTTCATCTTCTATTTCTACTCCACGGTATACAGAAACACCGTTTTGAATCTTGACTTTGTTTCCAATTTTTACATCATAGTCAATGTAAACACATTTGCCTATGGTGCAGTTTTCACCTATTTTTGTGTCTTCTCTAATCTGAGATTGGTGCCAAATTTTAGTATTCTTTCCAATAGTTGCTTTGTTTGATACATCTGCAGTTTCATGGGCGTAATAACCAGACATAGAAAAAGAAACGAATTAAAAGAATTTAAAATTATCTGAATTATAAAAGCAAAACATAGGCTAGTCCAGCCGTTCCAGATAAAATAGAAAAAAGGTAACATGCCACCATAGCTTTTTTTTCGGTAATAGGAAAATAGTATGGCAAAACCCATTTTAATGTAAGATTATTGGGAACATGAAGTATTCCATTCTCATCTACTCTTCCAAACTTTATATGAGGATATTTTCGTATTTTCCAGTAAACAAACATTAAGAAATTTATTATGTGAGGTATCAGAATTATTATTCCAAACCAAGCCATATTCTGAAAAATGATAAATGCGCCAAGAGCTGATCCGACCATTAATTGTCCTACATTTCCTAAAAATATTTTTGAAGGGTATTTATTGAAATACATAAAAGCAATCATTGCCCCTAGAATTGGACCAACATAGATAAGTCCAATAAACCCATATTTTATATAAGATGCTATTGCTGAAAATATTAATAGAATTGTTGCAAGCCCCCCGGAAACTCCGTTAAATCCAGAGTGCATGTTTATTAGATTTGCTACAACCATAAGGTAAATAGGGGCTATAAGGTAAGAATATAACAATCCTACTTGAATTTCTATAAAGATAAGGGAAATGTTGGTATCAATATTTAAGAGGGCTATAGGATACGCCAAAAAGAATGGAGCTATAAGTTTTATCTTTTTTTGTAAATTTACAAGATCGTCTACTAATCCAAATATAGCGTAAATTAATATAATAAAATAGAATATCAAAAGTTTTTCTATTTCTGGAAAAATAAGCTGAACAATAATCAAAGAAGATAAAACTCCCATCAATATTGGAAGTCCTCCCATTGTCGGAACAAAAGTTTCTTTTAGTTTATAGTAATCTTTTACTACGTGACCTTCTTGTATCATTTTTTGAATGAATCTAGGTATCAAAAGGAAGGTGATTAGAAAACTAACAATTATAGAAACAAAAAATATTAAATACAGTTGCATAGTAGTCGCCATTTATCTTAATATTTTGTAGATCTTTACATAACCGTTATCATATGCAAGTTCAAAGTTTTCAAGTCCACTTTCATAAACTATAAGCCTAGAAAATAAAGTATCTTTAATAGTTTCAGGCATCATTATTGCACTTTGAGGTGTAAGGTACATTACATGCGGTATTGATTGGAAGTTGTATTGGACATTTTCAAATACATAATTTTGGCCAGTTGGATTTTCAATGACAAAATTTGAAACTCCAAAGCGTTGGTTATCTTGCTCTATATAGCAGTATGGATTTTCCTCGTCCATGACAAGGAAAAGCCGTGTTGTTCCACTTTCGTATACATAAGTAGTTGCATCGTTTACCCTAGTTGTACCTCTAAAATGGAAATATGCTGTTCCAAACGCCTCACGCCCAACTACTCTATTCAATACGCCTGTTTTAACTAAAAGACTTTGATCTACAATCACATAGTTCATTTCGAATTGATTTCCTGTTCTCATATAAGCTTCTTGTTCCATTTCTATAATTTTCTGAATTCCTGTTAAGTCTGTAGATGCGAGGAGTTCTGCAAATCCACTCATCCATGGACCCATGCCTCTTTGCATATTGTCTGAGATTGTTTTTCTTTCAGCGACTGTTTGTATCCAGTAGCCATAATCCCACCAGTTACATACTACTTCATCTGGATGCGTATTTTCATTTAACCAAAGCAGAGCAGTTAACCAGCTGTCTGTAAGATGAGGAGATTGTGAAGTTCTGTACGGAATTGAGCCTCCATAAGTTTGATCTAGAGGATTATAAAGAGATAAA
>PWMA01000118.1 GCA_003558335.1 Candidatus Methanofastidiosia archaeon
ACGTCTATATCTCCATTTATAGATGTCCAAACTATGTCCAAGTATCCATCTCCAGTTACATCTCCTGCTGCAGGAGATGTTGATGGAATCATAAACTCTAAAATTCCAGATTCAAATTTTCCAAAGAGTGAATAATTGAGTTGTATTGTTTTTGGAATATTAATTAAGGGATCAGTTACACCATTAAATACATCCCTTCCACTAAAGACATAGAGAGTAGATGTAATATCTGGATAAGTTGTAAATGTTTCGAGATTTATATTATATTCTAAGTTCTGAATTCTTGTACTGACCAAAATAATATCTTTATAACCGTCATTATTTATATCCGCCAATATTGGGGGCTCCATTACCGCTCCATCAATTGGTAAGCTCCACAATAAGCCACCTGTTTGGCCATTTAATATGGAAATAGTTGAAGGTAAAGTTCTAATTCTAACCAACTGAGGATTATCCCTAGCATTTCTTGCTTCTAATTTCGCCCCACCAACTACTACTTCTAAATTATTATCATTGTTAATATCTCCAATTACAGGAGATCCTACTATTCCCGCATTTATCATGTAAGGATTGTTCATATTATTTCCGTTGCCGGTAGGCGCGCCAATAGAAATAACAGGTGTTTTCCAAAGTTCTTCTAGTGAATTATCATCTTTTTCTCCTATTGCAATAACATTTCCATCTCTTAATCCCACAACGACATTTATACTTCCATTGCCATCAACATCGGCGCTTGAAGGAGACGAAACATTCATGAATATGGGAAAATAATCTTGTGGAATGGTATATTCGGGACTAGTAAATTTAGTTTCTTTGAATGCATATTGTGTATCTAATTCTATTGACCATTTTAGATCGTAAGAATCATCAACTGCTTGCCTATATTCTGGGACAGATTTTTTACCATTTTCTTCTATGTCAAAATAAATATCATAGTATCTTTTAGTACCAGGTTCAGTTACAGAAACAGGGTTGCCTTCATTTGCCCCCATTGAAAAATATACATAGATAGGAGGATATTCCCTAAATAATAGATTGTCTTGAGTATCATATATTTTAAATAAAACATTTTGATACCATCTATACTGATCCTGTGGCTCTTCCATAGAAAGTCTAATTTTATTATCTCCTTTATGGAAGTATTTAGCAGGTAGTGTACATCTAAAGGTTTCACGTCCATCGCTTTGTGGACCATCATAAGGGTTCCAAAATCCAGGGCTGCTAGAATCTCCGTCTTGTATTATCTCTGTAACTGGTAAATCATTGATATAAACACGGAAATCTGTATCCTCTTCGTGATCATCCTTATACTGAGATCCTTCTGGGACAATCATTTCAAGTACAATATCAATTGAACGTTCTAATTCAAAAAATATTGTGTGTTCATGGAACTCCAAAGGAGAGTTTCTATACCCTGCTGACTGTAAGTTAGGCCTATATGGATAGGTCTGACTCGGAATCTCAATCATTTGTCCACAATCGCCATCTATTATTTCAACTACCCTAATTGAATCAAAGTCTAAAGTAGTTGTTTCAAGATCCAAAAAACCTTGTCTTGCAAGCCTGTTTATATCTGCAGTTGGATCAATAATAATTTCAATTGGCTCGTTTACTCGGATTGTATTTTCTGGGTCTACTTCCAATCGCTTTCTAAAATGCCAGTCTGGCCCAATTCCAAGTTCTCCAGGATCCCACCAAGGACATACATTAAAGGAATTATCTACAATTGAATGGAGGTCCATTGGTATAGTTGTTGATACAACTTTGCCAGCCCCCCAAGTAGAAACGATTAGTGAAGGGTTACTTTCAAGATGAGGCCCATAAGGAACTTCTCTCAATAAAACTTCATTTGCTGGCCCATCAAAGAAAGGCTCCAAGATTGTTCCTTGAGCAGAAAAATAACTTCCCGCGATTTCATATGGATCTATATTTAGGGTTATATTGTGTTGTTTAGAAACTCCAATTGTATCATACTGTCCTTCATCGAAAATAACATTTATTGGAAGAAAGTCGTACTTTGTTTTTGTAGAGGGATTTTGTGAGAGCATTATCAAAGATCCACCGTTTTGTATATAGTTATTTAAAATATCTCTATTTGGATTTTGAGATAGAGACTCAATCATATCTGAATTAGAAGGTATGAAAATATTGGTGTAATAGTTAACATATCTCCTATCGATCCCATAACCTTCAGAATTAATTATATAATAGTTTGAAGGATAAACAGAATATGTATTTTCTCTACTGTCGTAATATTCGCTCCAATGGCCTTTGGGATACTCTAAAAGATAACAGGTTTTTGCTAGAGATTCAGGAGGTTGTCCTGCATCCCCTATTACTGCAGATTTAAAGGCTGGAGTCAGATAAACTATATATTCCTTAGTACTCCCAGAAATAATGGGTTTTATTCTATAAACAAAAAAATCTCCAATTATATTTTTATCTTTCAAATCTGGTATTGTCGGATTTGAATAGATATTGTACCCTCCGTCGATATAAAATCTTGTATTTAAATATATTTTTTCGTCATTGATTATTTCTCCAGATTTGTCTTTTGAATACAATGATAACTCTGTTGGAACATGATTTAAATTAGAATTAATATATTCAATTTTAAAAAACTCATTTTGACCTACAAACTCATGTTGATTTTGATTGTTTTGCCCTATATATCTTAAAGGTATAACCATGTTAGTTTGAACCATAGTTCTTTCAATCCAAGCAATCTCATTGTGTGCCACTATGTTTTCAACATATGATGCGATGTTTTGAAAACTTCTTTCATCTATTACTCTAGAGTAACTTTGAGAAAACTCC
>PWMA01000044.1 GCA_003558335.1 Candidatus Methanofastidiosia archaeon
CTTTTGCCAATACTAAGGCAGAAACAAATACCAGTCCAAAGGTTGCCCCCACACCTATCAATTGAACGAGCAATTGGGATGCTGAGCCGGTAGTTATGAGACCGTTTGCACTAGAAAACAATCCTACACTGATGGTTCCGAAAACTCCACATACTCCATGGACCGCAATAGCACCTACTGGATCATCTATCTTAAGTTTTGATTCGATAAACTCTACAGCATATACTACAATGACCCCTGATAGTATTCCAATTACTAGTGCCCATAATGGACTTACAACGGCACAACCTGCAGTTATCCCTACAAGACCACCTAGTATTCCGTTTAGGGCCATACCTACATCCGGTTTTCCTCCTTTTAGCTTGCTAACTAACATTGCAGCAAGACCACCGCCAGCTGCAGAAATTGCAGTTGTGACGGCTATTAATGGGACGTCAGCGGTCATTGCTAACTCACTACCAGCGTTGAATCCAAACCATCCAAACCAAAGCAGTATAACTCCTATTGTGGCAAGACCTATGTTGTGGCCTGCTATAGCTTGGGGTTTACCTTTTTCGTCATATTTTCCAAATCTTGGACCTAATACCATAACTATTGCAAGAGCAGTCCAGGCACCTACACTATGTACAACAGTTGAGCCGGCAAAATCTTCAAACCCTAAAGCTTCAAGCCATCCTCCTCCCCATACCCAGTGGACTATAATCGGGTATATCAGAGCAACTAGGACAACAGTCAAAAGAATGTACGCACTTAACTTCATCCTTTCGGCAACTGCACCACTTACAATAGTTGCAGCTGTTGCAGCAAACATTGCTTGAAACAGGAAGAAAGCTGCTGCAGGAATCATTAGATCCGGCCACGGACTAGATCCTACTCCACTTATCATAAACAGATCTAAGTTTCCAATAAAACTTCCATCTCCTGAAAAAGCAAGTGAAAAGCCTATTACCATAAATACAACTATACCCATGGCTATGGCAAACACGTTCTTTGTAATGATGCTTATGGTGTTCTTTGACCTGGTAAAACCTGCCTCTACTGCGGCAAATCCAAGGTGCATTATAAATACCAAAAAACTGGCAACTAGCACCCACATTGTGTCAATAAGACTTATTTCCATAGACATTTTAAATCACCTTTTTAAACCTCCATTTTTTTTTAGATATACTAAACATATGTTTAATATATGTCTAAAAAAAACTAATAACCTCTAGTATTTATTAGTATTGGCTATATTGTGGCCAAATTAGGCCTAATAAGGCTATATTTAGAACTATTTTGACTTAAAAATTTCAAATTCAAATTTTATTAAGTTATTTTCAAAATAAAAGGACGTCTCTATTAAATATCAAGACCTTTAATTTGGGAAGGATTATATGAGAAAAGATCTGTAAACTCTCTTTTTTCAAGCATAATTAGGATGTTTTCTCTGTTCTTTTCAATTAAGTCTAAGGCTTCTGATGGATTAAGTTTCGTTGTTCCTATTAGAACTATAAAAAAATCCTCTGTCAACGGGGCCGTCAATATTGTTTTTTTGGAAATGGCAACTGAGATACTATCCGGAACTCTTTCTTTTATTCTTTTACTAGCTTCAATAACCCCAGCCATCTTGGCTGCAATCTGTAGATTCTCTTCATTTTTTTTAATATCCGCTACTAAAAGACCTTCTGAGCTCATAATAAAAGCATCTTTTATTTCAACGCTTTCAAAGACAAAATTTTTCAAATGCTTAGTAAGAATTTCCTCTCGCATCAAATTAAAATGCCTTTTTTTATTTATAAATATACTCTAAATAAAGTTAGAAATCAAATTACAGCTAGACATTCTGTCATTTGTTATTTCTTAAATCACAGAAATACTTAATCTTAGAGCTGTGCTCTATCATAGTTGTATGAACATAAGCCTCTTCCAAAATTTTACCTACTGTGAAAGTACCGTGTCCCTTTACTATGCATCCTTTATGCATCTCAAGAGCCTTTGCGACATTTTCTGCAAGTTTTTTTGTCCCTATATGTCCTGTAACTATCGGTATTTCATGAAAAAAGAACTTTCCCTCTGAATCATAGGGCTCAATAGAGTCTTCATTTAATAATGATTCTATAACTGCAAATGGGCAATGAGCATGTATTATTGCTAGTGCTGAAGTTCTTTTGTATATCTCTCTATGAACTATTGTTTCACTGGATGCAATAAGGTCAAGAGAGGAAGGTTTGTTCAAGTCTAAGGTAACAACTGATGCCTCGCACACCTCATCTAACATAGATCCACTTCTTGTAACAATAAGGCTATCACCTACTCTAACACTAATGTTTCCAAAATGAGAACTTAAATAACCTTCATCCACAAGCTTTTTTCCGTATTTACATATCTCTTCCCACAAGAAAATCTGCCTCCTTTTCAAGACCCAAAGCCTTTAATCTTTCTATAGTTGGAACACCATTTATCCAACCCCTATATGTATAGTAATCCTTTAAAACTGAATTAAACTCTTGTTTTGATATTCCTTCCGGACCAAAAAATCTTTCTGGGAGCGTGTCTTTGGCATATGTCGCATCTTCTCTTAAATTAAAAATTCTCTCAAGATTATAAATCCTTTCTCCCATCTTTATGAACTCTTCAGATGTATATTTTTCACCTACACCTGCTGAAAGCAGATTTGAATACTCCTCTTCCGACAAGGCAAAAGATGAAAACTGGCACATTACAAATGAATGAACACCTGCTGAAATATTTTGAAATATCTGAACAAGCCCACTTTTTCCTGAAAATGATAATCTATCGATTAACTTGGGCTTTCCGAGAATCTCTGGCCCCA
>PWMA01000012.1 GCA_003558335.1 Candidatus Methanofastidiosia archaeon
CCTTAATATTTTGTTTAGAACACGTAGTGTTTCGTTTAGATTCAATAATTGATTTTCATATTTTTTTAGATTAGTAATATTGTGAACTATCCCTCTATAGCCTATAATATTTCCTTTGTTATTTTTTCTCGTAGAAAAGGTAATAAAACAATATATTTCTTCTCCTTTAATAGTTTTTAAGATTAAAGGGTACTGTTTAACAGAACCATCTTCATGGATTTTTTTTTGAAACTTTGGTCTATCAAGCGGATTTAAATAAAAATCTATTATATTCATACCTATTAATTCATCTTTTGGTACATCGAGCAATTTTCCTGCGGCTTCGTTTGCTTCCACTATCGTTCCATCTAACCTAGTAGACCATATAGCATCCATAGATTCTTCAAACAAGGTTCGATATTTCTCTTCACTTTTTTTTAGATCAATCGATGTCTTTTCAAGACTATCTAGCAATTCATTGATATTTGAAACAAGTGGATCGATTTCTCTTTTTTTATCATTGTTCTTGAAAAGTGCATATTCTTTTATTTTTGACATTATGATCCCTTATAACTGTTAACAAAAAGTAAAACATTACGATGTTTTATAAAAGTTTTTACAAAGCTTGTGATTGTCGCAATTATTATAATAAAATAACAATCTTTTTAAATTGTCATAGTGGTAGTAAAGCATGGTTCATAAAATAAAGATAAATGAGAGACATAAATTAGACTCTCCTGAAAGGTATCAAACTTTACCTCCTGAAAAAACCTTAATGAATGCAGGACTAACTGAAAATCAAATATTCATAGATATTGGATGCGGAACAGGTTACTTTTCTGTTCCTGCTTCTAGAATAGTAGGACTTAATGGAAGAGTACTTGCATTAGATACTTCTCAAGAAATGTTAGATGATCTTAAACTCAAAATAAATGAAAATAGTTTAACAAATATTCAAACTATTCTTACAGAATCATATGAATTCCATTTGAAAGAAAAAGTAGGAACATTTGCTTTAATATCAAATGTGCTTCACGAAGTTGAAGATAAAATAACCTTTTTAAATGAAGCAAATAGAGTTCTAATTCCAAATGGAACGCTTTTTATTATAGAATGGAAAAAGAAAGAAACAGAAAGAGGTCCGCCTGTAAAGGAAAGGCTCGATGAACAAGAGATAAAGAGATTGTTAGAAAAAACAGGATTTGCCTTACTAGAAAACTACTCAGTAACTGAAGATTTAAATGCTTATATTTCAGAAAAGATTTAGGTATGGATAATTGAACATCTATTTACCTTTCCTCAATGACCTAAAGTTTTTTACCATGCTTTGTTTCTTCAATGGGATTCCTAAAAATCCCTGATCAGTTACAGACTTTATTTCTTCTACTGAAACAAAAGCGTTTGGAGAGTATTTTTCAATTGTTTCATATACCTTGTATAGCTTCTTTCTTTTAATAACGGTAAATAATATCTTTACACTACCTTGCTTACCATGGGCATCAACAACTGTAACACCGCATCGATCGTCTCTCAAATGATCAATAAGTTCTTTATTGTGTTCTTTGCTTATTATCCTAGTAAGTACATACCCAACTGCAAGTCTCTCTTCTATAACAATTCCAACATAATTTCCAGCAGCAAAGCCGGCTGCATATGCAACATAATGCAATATACTATTCAAATTTTGCATAACTTGACCGATGACTACGATCCAAATTAGAACTTCAAAAAACCCAACTATTGGCGCAAGTTTTTTAAGATTTTTAGATACAAATATTATTCTCATAGTTCCAAGACTAACGTCTAACACCCTTGCCAGGAATATCAATAAAATAAGTATCCAAGATACTGTGTCCATATCATCGCCTTTGAAATCAACGCTGTTGATCTATTTATAAGCATTTCCATGGAATTTTGTTACTTTTCAAAAAACTTACCTATAAGTCATTATTGTTTCTCGTAGGTAGAAATATTTTTAAACAGTTATTCAACTTTCTTATTGATATAGATGCCAAAAGTTTTTCCAGGTTACAGAGAAGAGGCTAAAAATAGAATAATAAAAGAATCTGTAAAGTTTTTTTCTAAAAAAGGATACCATAAAACTAAAATGGCAGATATTGCAACAAGTCTTGGTGTTAGCAAAGGTGCAATTTATCAATATTTTGGAAGTAAGGAAGAACTTTTTTTAGAGGTAATAAGAGATTATATAAAATATACTCAAAAAGAGTTAATTTCTTTTTTAGATGTACACCCGCCCCAAGACCTTGTAACAGATGAGTTTTTTGATATAATGTTTAATTTAGGACAGTCTCAATCTATCGAAAGTCTAACTATTGTAGACAGGTTGTTTCCCCCTCTTGATTTTAATCTTGCCATATCTGAATTAATCAAAAGCAATCCCTCAATGAAAAAAGAAATGACAAAATATTACGCTGATTCCATTAAATTAATGGCAGAATACTTTGAAGATTATAAAAATAAAGGAGTCATAAAACATGAAGTAGATACATGGTCTCTTTCAATTGGAATAACATCCCTTCAAGATGGACTTATGGCTGCAATCCAGATGAGTCTTGAGATATCTGAAATAAGAAAAGCTTGGAAAGAAGTAACTAAAATAATGTTAAGCAGTGTTTTAGTAGATTAACAGTATTACTAAAATAATAATTTTCCAATAAGTTTAAATTATATCAATGGCATATTTCACTATAGTCTTGGTAAATGATACTTATGGATAGTATTCCCTTTTCAGTTAAGTTGCTTTCAAAACTATTTTCTCTTAGGTTCTTTTTTGCTAAATTTACAAAA
>PWMA01000073.1 GCA_003558335.1 Candidatus Methanofastidiosia archaeon
AAGGCTTCAGCCGCAGTTCTCCCTATCTTGGCAGCCCCCCTTATTTTCATATCCCTTATCCCTTCAGCAAACTCCTTTACTTTTTCATTCATTTAATCTGCTCCTGTAAAGTTTTTCAATATCCTCTTTTTTAACTCTTAATATGGCCCCATAGCTTTCAACGCAGAAACTAGCAGCTGCGTTTGCATATATAAGTGAGCTTTTTATATCCTGATCTCTGATGAAATTAGCAATAAATGCTGAAGAAAATGTATCTCCGGCACCTGTAGGGTCAACTGGCGTTACCTTAAACGCTTTTTCATGAAAGTAATCTTTGCCAAAGTAGTAAACGCCTTTTTTATCAGCTTTCACTATAACATTTTTGGCCCTTCTCTTTTTTAGGTATTTTGCGCCTTCTTCTATATCATTTGAGCCTATGAGGGCTTTGAGCTCATGTCTATTAACAAAAAGAAAATCAACATTCTTTACAGTTTTTAAGACCTGATCTGGATAGTAGTAACAAAGCTGTTCGCCTGGATCAAAGCTTACAATATTGTTGTTTTCCTTTGAAACTTTTATGGCGTACTCAGCGATTTCAGGTTTTGTAGGTGAGATGTGGACAAATTTATACTCGTGAAAAACTTGAGAGTTTATCATGCTTTTTTCAAGTTTATCATTTGCACCTTTGTAAAAGAGAAATATTCTGTCATTTTCTTTGTTTAGAATAAACATCCTTCCTGTTGGAGAGTTTTCAAGGATTAGATTGGAGTAGTCCACACCGTAGTTTCTTAATGCGCCAATTATGCCGTCGCTATCATTTCCGATTGATGCCAGGATGCCAGAGCTAAGTCCAAGTATCGAGCTATTAACAGAAACGTTGAATGCAGAGCCCCCATACCTTATTTCAAGCTCTTCTACCTTTGACTCGCTGTTTACATTTGGAAATGACTCTACCTCCATAATAGTATCTATATTCACATTTCCAATGCACAGTAGGTCTTTCAATTTATGTCCCCTCAAAATCAATTGATGTAAAGTTTATAAAGATTGTTGGAAACTCTAAATATAATGATTGAGATTAAAGACCTTCGTTTCAAATACCACAGAGAAACAGAGGATGTTCTAAAAGGAATAAATCTTAGAATAAAAAAAGGCGAGTTTGTCTCAATCATAGGGCCTTCTGGATGTGGAAAGTCTACACTTTGCTTAACATTAAACGGTATAATACCTAAAACTATCAATGGCGATTTTTCTGGAGACGTTTTGATAGATGGAATAAATACAAAGGACAAAGATGTTAGTGAATTTTCTAAAAAGATTGGAATGATACTTCAAAACCCTGAGTCCCAACTTTTCGCAATGACGGTTGAAGAGGAGCTAGCTTTTGGCCCGGAAAACTTGGCTGTTCCAAAGAATGAAATTGAAGAGCGAATTTCTTGGGCTCTTTCCATCGTTGATATGGAGCATAAAATAGATGAGTTTCCAGGAAATCTTTCTGGCGGAGAAAAACAAAGGATAGCTATAGCATCTTTTCTTACTATGAAACCTGAAATACTTGTGCTAGACGAGCCTACAAGCCAGCTTGACCCAGTTGGAAAGAGGGAAGTCTTTTCAGTATTAAAAGAGCTTCACAAAAAAGAGAAAATGACGATAGTCTTAGTTGAGCATAGAACAGAGCCAATAGCAGAGCTTTCTGATAGGGTTATAGTAATGGATAACGGCTCAGTAGTTTTAGAGGGAAGTCCAAGAAAGGTTTTTGACGAGGTTAACCTTCTAAGAGGTCTTGGGATAATGGTCCCTGACATAAGCTACCTTACCTATCTATTAAAACAAGAAGGATATGTAAAGGATATAGCGCTAACTCTCGAGGAAGGAAGGAGGCTTTTCATATGAACTCAATTGAAGTAAAAGGTATCCACTTTAGTTATCCTGAATCACAAGAGATGCTAAAAGGTGTTTCACTTTCGGTAAGAATGGGAGAGTTCATCTCAATTGTTGGGCAAAACGGAAGCGGCAAAACAACGTTGGCAAAGCATTTTAACGGACTTTTAAGACCTAGCAAGGGAAAGGTCTATATCTTAGGAAAGGACACCAAAGATTTTTCCATTGCAGAGCTATCAAAAAATGTTGGCCACCTTTTCCAAAATCCAGAAAACCAGATATTTGAAGAAACTGTATTTCAAGAGATAGCTTTTGGTCCCAAAAATCTTGGAGTATCTGAAGATGAGATAGAGAAAAGAGTTGATAAGGTCTTAAAGACAACTAGACTTTCAAAGTACAGAGATTCTCATCCTTTGTCACTTTCAGGCGGGGAAAAGCAGAGGCTAGCTCTTGCATCTGTAGTTGTGATGGAGCCGCAGATACTTGTATTGGATGAGCCCACAACAGGTTTAGACCTTCTCTCAATAGCGGGAATTTTAGAGATAGTAAAAGAGCTTAACAAAAAAAATGTAACTGTTGTTCTTATAACTCACGATATGGGGCTTGTCTCAGAGCTTTCTGAAAGAGTTGTTGTCATGGGAGATGGACAAATAATTGGGGATGGAACTCCAAAAGAAATATTTGCAGATGATGAGCTTTTAGAAAGGGCAAGTCTAGAGCCCCCACAGATAATGCAGTTTTCCAAGATGTTAGGGTTAAAACCTGAGGTAAAGGTAGATGCGCTTTACAAAAGAATTGTAGATGCGCTTTAATATTCAGTTTTTTTTATTATCTCTTTCCCCAAGAAATCTTCTATATCGTTTTTTAGCTTAGAAAAATCTAATTTTTTTACGGTC
>PWMA01000108.1 GCA_003558335.1 Candidatus Methanofastidiosia archaeon
TCTTCCGATCTTGCATCTTGCTTAAATTTAAGTCTTGAATATAAAAAAGGAACTATGAGAATTCTTGAAAAAGCAATTGATAACTCATTGAAAGATCTTTTATAAAATTAAATTATATATCCCAATATCATTGCAAACATGACGATTGCCATTAAGAAAGAGCTCAGCATAGGGGAGCTCGTTTTTGTAAATTTATATGAACTATAAATGCCAAAAGGTATTGTAGTTAAAATAGCAATTCCAACTTTAGTAGGAAATACATTGCCCATAAATATTAGTGTAATAACGTACATTATAATGACTAAAATATAAAAAAGATAACGTGTATTATCTCCTAACTTTACTACAAGCGTTAATTTTCCAACGGATTTATCTGCAGATTTATCAAACCAGTGAACTCCCAATAGATTTACAAAAACTACTAAGGATATTGGAATTAAGCTCATTATTGAATTAATTGTTATTTTACCTGTTTGTGCAGTATAGGCTATTAAAGTCATACAAAACCCGCCTAAAATTGCATTGTCTAATTCACCCAAACCCTTTCTTTCCAATGAAAAAGGTGGCATTGAATATATCCATCCTCCGAAAAGTGCAGGCAATACTATCAAAAGAATGATAAATTTTAAGATTCCATAATAAACTAAAATAAATGTGATTACTAAAGTTAAAAAAAGAAAGAAGATGGCAGAGTGCAACGCCCAACTTAAAGGAACTAATCCTGAAGGCAATACACCACTGCCACCTGAATACGGAGTTCTTTTAGTTAAACTATCGGTATCAACATCACTATATTCGTTAGCGTAGTGTCCCATCAAGGTTCCAAAAACTAATATTAAGAATCCATATATAGCTTTTGTTATATTTATTGTGCCAAGTTCATAATAAGCCATTGATAGTCCAACAAGATAGGCTATAACACCGGCAACCAATACAAAAGGTCTTCCCATCTTTATTAATGCATATATTTTTTCTAATTTAGTAGACATGATATTTCAACTTGTGCAATATAGTATTAAACTTTTTTAATCTTTAAACAAGTTATTATCAAAATTTATTATAATTCTATCATAATGTCAAATTATTAAGAATGGACTTTATATAAAATTAGATTTTATAACAAGTCTTATTGCTATTTCATTAACTAATTATTAAAAAAATTTATAAATTAATAATATATTTTAAGTTAGGTGAAAAATATGTTATATCAGATAGCTTATTATCCTATTTTTGGATATCCTTTCATACTTCATTTAGGATTAATAGCTTTAATACTTTTTTTGATAGCAGTTTCAATATCTACTTTGTTTAAAAGAAGAGTAAAAAATCATTTTAAAATACATAGATTAATAGCAGCAATTTCAATAGTATTTGCATTGGTTCATGGGATACTAGGATTATTGATATATTTGCTATAAGGTATTAGAGAGTATACAAAAATATTACAATAGTAGTTCAAATTTTACTCACATTTGAATAACATCCAATTTTTATTTTCGTTTTTAAATTTAATAAGACAGTACCTGCCATTTAATTTATTTCCAGTTATATCTATAACTATCTTGTTATTTTCATTTTTTATAAGATTAAATGTTCCTTTGTCCCATATTTCAACTTTTCCTGCACCATACTGTCCTTTAGGAATTATCCCTTCAAAATTTGCATATTCTATGGAATGATCTTCAGTTATTACTGCAAGTCTTTTCACACCTTTTTCCAAAGGAGGGGTTTTTGGCATTGCCCAAGACTTTAAGACTCCATTTATTTCTATACGAAAGTCATAGTGTAGACGGGTTGCCTCGTGTTTCTGAATAACAAATATATTTTCTTTTTTGAGCATTTTACAAACCACACTTTGGTTGTTATAAAAAATTATTTAATTATATTTATTAATCTTAGGTTCAATTAATGTTATGAAAATTGAAATATTTTTTACTAGGAAAAATTTTGATAAAGAATAAAATGAAATTGCTGGAGAACTATTTCTGATGGATTATTTAATATAGGTAACTTTCTCGCTTTTTTCTGGAATTTGCCAAAAGGAGTATATATGACAATGTATCGAAGACAGTTTTAGAGAAATAATGTAAGAAAATATAAGAATTTTGGCGAATTTGAAGAAATATATTCAATTTAAAAAGCATAAAAAAAATCAGATAATTTTATAATGGAACTAATTAGTTCTATTTAAAGGCGATTCAATGAAAAATCCAATGAAACTTGACTTTAAGAAGTATCGTTTGTTTATATTTTTGATTATTAGCTTCGGTTACCTTTTAGTTTTTTTTCATAGGACAGCGCCTGCTGTTGTTGCCTTGGAAATGATGTCTGACTTAAATGCCGGAGCAGTTTTAGTAGGTTTATTGGCTTCTGGATATTTTTACCCTTATGCAATAATGCAACTACCGACCGGGTTATTGTCAGATTCTTGGGGGCCGAGGAAAACTATTACATTATTTTTTTTGATTGCAACAGTTGGATCTATATTTTTGGGTTTTTCGTTTAACATCACTTCCGCAATTTTTGGAAGAGTATTAGTCGGTCTTGGCGCTTCGACACTATATGTATGTGCACTTAAAATTTTTTCACAGTGGTATAAAAGTCAAGAATTTGCTACAATGACTGGATTTTTAATATCTGTAGGAGGTATGGGATTGTTAGTATCAACCGTTCCCCTTGCTATATTATCAAATGCTTTTGGTTGGAGAGTTCCTTTCATATTAACAGGGATAATAACATTTGTCCTTGCATTATTTGTCTGGTTTTTCGTTAGAAACTCTCCAAAAGAACTCAATATGCCTTCGATTGCTGGTTCTTTGAGTGTTGCCGGATCTAGTTATGGTCAAAAAATGGGCATGTTTGAGAGTACAAAAAAGATACTTAGTCTAAAGGATTACTGGCCCATTTCTATTTGGATGTTCTGTACTATGTCCATATATTTGTCATTTGGTGGACTTTGGGGAGGGCCTTACTTGATACAAGTTTACAACATGACAAATGTTGAAGCAAGTAGGATTCTATTGATGATAGCTATAGGTATGATCATAGGAGGTCCGATGTTAGGATTGTTGTCAGATCGAATTATCAAAAGGCGAAAGATTGTAGTTAACATATCGAGCATTATTTTATTATCAATGATGTCATTACTCTATTTTAAAACATCGTCTATTCCAATACTAGGGTTATATTTGATTTGCTTAGGGATGGGAATTTTTTCAGTGGGGATAGTCGGATTAGGTTATGCCTTGATAAAAGATCTATTTCCCATAGAAATTGCAGGAACATCGATTGGAATTGCTAATTTTTTTCCATTTTTTTTGGGAGCTTTGTATCAGCCACTAATGGGGTACATCTTAGAATTGTACGGAACTATAGGAGGTTCTTACACAGTAATTGGTTATCAAAATGCATTTTTAGTATTATTGATATCTTCCATAATTGCATGTATCTCTAGTTTTTTTATAAAAGAAAAACTTTAGGAACTTTAAAAAATAGTCAAGTTACTTGGGTTTTCTTTTAATCTCTTCAACTGCTTTTTGGGACATCTCGTGAAGCTTTGAATCAAAAGTTTGCTCTCCTTTACCATCCTTATAGTAATATTTAGAGGTTACTCTAGCTGAAGACTTATAAGCGTCTAATGCCATTTTTATATATTTTTTTTCTGATTTAAATTCTGAGAAAAGTTTATAGGTATTACCAAGATTATACTGTGACATAGCATGATAAATAGGATACTTATTTGGATCGTTTAATTTAATTGCGTCTTTGAGATATTCAATAGATATTTTTATATTCTTTTCACTATCCTCATATTCGGCCATTGTACAATAAGCGATTCCAAGTGTATTTAAAATTTCTGAGCATCTGCCAACATGCCCTGATTGAGCAAAAAGAGCTAATGCTTCCTCTAAAGCTTCTATGGATTTTTTAATAGAAGAAATATCTTTATTATTTAGTAACTCGTGGCCATTTTGGTATAGTTCATTTGCTTTTACAGGATATATATCGTCCTCTGATTTAATACCCATCGACATTAATTAAGACCGTATAAATATAAGGTTATCGTATTTATAATTGAATGTATTTTAAACATATATTTAATCATCAATAATTTAATATAGAAACAAATATATTTGAAATATTAGAATTAACATTGGGTGTAAAGATGGTGATTGAAAAAAATGATATTATTAAAAAATCAGAAGAACTACTTTCCTTTATGAAAAAAAGAAGAACAATTAGATTGTTTGATAAAACTAACATACCAATAGAAGTAATAGAAAATTGTATTGCTATAGCAGGTACTGCCCCAAGCGGAGCTAATTTGCAGCCTTGGACCTTTGTCATAATTAAGGATAAAGAAACAAAGAAAAAAATTATGCAGGAAGCAGAAAAGGTAGAAGAGGAATTTTATGCCCATAAGATATCTGATGAATGGAGAGAGTGTTTAAAGCCTTTAAATCTTGACGTGAGGAAGCCTTTTCTTGAGCAAGCGCCATACCTAATATGTATTTTTACACAAATATATGGAAAAGATAAACAAGGAAAAAGGATAAATCATCGCTATCCTTTTGAATCAGTAGGGATTGCAACAGGTTTTTTAATTTCGGCTCTTCATCACTTAGGGATTGCTACCTTAACTTACACCCCTACGCCAATGGATTTTTTGAATAAGGTGTTAGGAAGACCAGAAAACGAACGTCCCTTTCTAATACTTGTAGTTGGTTATCCAAGTTCCAAATATGATTTGCCACATATATCAAAAAAAGACCTAAATGATATACTTATTAAAATTTAAAAATATTCTATTTTTTATGTGGATTCCAAAATTTCAACCCATAATATATTTTGCCACCTTTGCAAGCAATAAACTTTCCATTTGAGTCTTTATGTAGACTTCCTATATCAAAAGTGTGTTCTGAGTTTTCCATATTTTTTACTTCAACCCTCATAAATTTGCATAGTAGTTTATTTTTTATTAGAAGGTACTTCATATAATTTTCAGTACCTCTAAAAAAATGCCATAATCTTTCCAAATCCCAATTCCAATCTATTAGATTTAGATAGTCATCTTTTTTTACCCTTTTTGCACGAGGGGTTGGAGACTCTATCGGCTGTTTTTTTCTATTGACATTTCCCGATTCTAGATTATTGATTGACTCTATTAAGGCTAAAGATCCTACAGATTCAAATTTTGTCCTTAGCTCATAATACCTTTCTCCAAGATCAACTTTTACCTGTTTTTGAAGAATTATATCTCCTGTATCTTCTCCCTTATCAATGTAGTGAACTGTCACGCCTGTTTCTCTATCAAAAAAATAATAAGTCCAGAAAGTAGGAACAGCTCCTCTGTATTTTGGTAACAAAGCTGTGTGTAAATTTATAGTTCCTAATTTTGGAAAAGAAAAGATTTCTTCTTTTAATAAAAATGGCATAGAGTATACAACAATTAGATCGGGATTTTTTTCCTTAATCCAACTAAGAATATCTTGTTTCTTATCTTTCATTAACAAATGAGGAATACCGTAATTTTTTGCTACATTTTTTACATTTTTAAACAGGGCTTTTTCTAAAATAGAAGATATATTTGAATTTTCTCTTGGTTCAATTATTCCTACAATGTTTTTTGACTGTATTAGTTTATTAAGAATTTCAGACTTTTTTTGAGTTATAATCAATATTTTCAATTTTTGCACCTTGTATAGATGCTCTAATTTTTTCTTATAAAAATATATCTTTTTTACAAATAACTAGTTTTTTAAACAAGTTCATATTTTAATTTTTATGGGCCCGTGTGAAGAAAAACTTTACAAATTTTTGAAAGAAAAAAATAGTAGTGCAGAACTGCTAATTTTTGATAAATCCTGTCACTCAGTTTCAGAAGCTGCTAAAACTGCCAAAGCCAATCCAGAAGATTTTATCAAGAGCATATGTATTGTTGATAAAAATGAGGATATGATCGTTGCCATAGTTAAGGGAAAAGATAGGACAAGCACCAGTAGAATAGCTAAATCATTGAACATTGAAAGGCCAAGAATAGCTACACCTAAAGAGATCTTATCAAAAACAGGTTACCCCTGTGGTGGGATACCTCCTTTTGGATATAATGCTAAATTTCTAATAGATCCAAAAGTTATGGAAAAGGAAACTGTATACGGCGGGGGCGGTTCTGAACGTGCTCTAGTTAAAATATCTACTTCAGAGTTAAAAAGAATAAATAATGGTAAAATTATAAAAGTTTCAAAATAGAGTTGATATCCTAACATATATGAAAAATAAAGAGCATAATATAATTAAATTTATTCTTAAATATCAACTAAGATCATTGCTTGTTGAGGGCATTTTTTTACGCAGCCGCCTAAACCATCACATAACTCTTCATCAACTACCGCTTTTCCAGATTCCATTGACACAATCTTTAAGGGACAAATGACAGAGCATATTCCACAACCGTTGCACTTTTCAGGAACTACTCTAACAATTTTTCTCATAAAAACTACCCGATATTATCTAGAAAATCTAGTTATATTTTATAAGATTATTGGCTTTTTAATAGTTGAAGTGAGTCAATTAAAATTATAAATTAATTAATATTTTCAATGGTGTAAATAGTATATAAGAAAAATGCATCGCTGCTACTTCTTTATGCAAAGATATTTGGCAAAAAATCCACTTTTATATTCTTTAGACTTAATTATGAAGCCTGAATCATTGATTAGTTTTTCCATTATCTCGCTAGTTGTAGAAAATTCTTCACTTATATGTTTTCTCATACTCTCTTTCATTCTATAATCTTCAGCCTGATTAATCCAATCTTCAACAGACTTTTCAAAAAAATCAAAATCAAATGAAAAAACAACATCATATAAGTAAAACTTACCATTATTTTTTAACATTGATTTAATATTTTTTAAAGCAATTAATTTCCAGAAATCTGGAAGATGGTGCAGGGCCATGTTAGATATTGCAAAATCAAAGAGATCTCCTTTATGGGCGTATGATAAAAATCCTGCATTATAAAAACTAATGTTGTTGACTCTTCTTTTATGGGCTTTATTTTTTGCATATTTAAGCATATTTTTTGATACATCTAATGCTAAAACAAATTTACATCTTTTTGCAGCTTCAATAGAAAATTCGCCCGTTCCACAGCCTATCTCAACAAGAGTGTCCTCTTCTTTAATATCAAGGGCCTTTATTATGTCTTCTATTTCTTTTTTGATATCTCTTAATGAAGACATTCTTTTATCATATATTTCAATCTCCTTCATATCATTATAATTGGTGCCGAGAGATTTAAATTCATTATAATAATAATTTTTATTTAAAATGTTTTCATTGTTCAATCTATCGTTCTCCATCTACCACTTGGTATCGTGGATTTTAAGATGATATCCTATACGATCAAGAGTAATTTTTATTGAAGGGAGGAATAAAAATATACCGATGATAATTGTTAGTGGTGGTAAGTATAAGGGAGAACAAACAATAAGCGCTCCGCACAAAAAATCTATTTGATCCATAGGTTTCCAAGATTCGCCTGGTTTTTTACCGATTCTCCTTTTAGCCACACTTTTAACAAAGTCTCCAAACATTGCGCCTAACCCCATTAGTATTCCCCATAAAATCCAATTTATTGTTGAATAGTCCAACAAAGATATAGTTTGTATTGAAGGGTCGTGGTAAACAAATCTTTGGACAAATACAATTAATGTTGCAAGAAAAATTGCTGCAAATAAACCCCTATAAGTTTTATTTTTACCTGCAATGGGAGCATTCCTAAATTCTCTGCCAAAATCAATTGGTGTAGAGAATCTATCTTTGAATATTTTTTTTGCGAACACTGGCGCCATATTACCTACATATGCAGGCATTATAAACCATATGCATGAAAGTGCATATATTGAAACGTGGCCTAGTTGAGGTGGGATCATGGTAATCACGTTTATCAAAAGGGTGATTTGGAAAGATAACTTAATATATTATATTTAGATTTAACGATCGTTTTAATTTCAGGATCTATATCTTTATACTTTATATAAATTATAGAGTGTTCTATAAATGTAATAAATCCTAATGTTAGTATTAAGTACATCATCGGTGAGTAATTATTAACATAAAACATTATGGGTAAAAATATGTAAAAGGATCTAGCAAATGCTTTTCCTGAATATAAATGGAGTCTTGTTTTTCCTTTATGTAATGCGTAAAGAAGAACTCTTTCAGTGGCATATACTGATAAAAAAATTCCAAATAGTAATATGTTGTCCAAAAGTATTTCAGATCTAAATAGGTATATAAAAACAAGACCTAATAAAAGTAATAGTTCGTCAGCAAAACTATCAAGCATTGACCCTAACTCGGTTGCTAAATTGTATCTCCTTGCTATTGGTCCATCGATATAATCCGAGACCCCACATATGTAAAAAAATATTGTAAATAATAAGAGTTCTTGCATATAAGCTAAATAAACTAAAAAGGGTGCTAAAAAGAACCTAATAGATGTGATTAAATTAGGCAAAGATTTAAGCTCGTTAATAGAAAAATTAGCCATGAAACAAAGAAAAAAATAGGATATAAAAGTTTAACTGAAATAAATTAAATATTTTTTTAAATCAAAATATTCATATCAAGCTTGAAATTCAGAAATCTTTGAAAATGCTAAAGCTACTATGTTTTCGTTTCCCGATTTTGCTCCGTAATCTATTGCTAAAGCAAATGATTCTATAGCCTCTTTTTTAAGGTTCAGATTTTCTAGAGATACCCCTTTTAAATAATAGGTTTCAGATATTTGGTAAGAATTATCTGAATCAGAAGAATATTCTAGCGCCCGATCTAGATAATTTATGGCCCCTTTATACTCTGTAAGTTGATTTAGAAAATGTGCTATTCCATTGTAAGATTTCAATACAATTTCTTCATCTTGAACTTTTTTTCCAAAATTTATTGCATTTTTAAAATAATGGATCATTTCTCTGCAGTTATTTAATTGTCCAAAAATTAATCCAATGCTAAAATACGCCCAAGAAACGCCCCGATAGTTGTCTATAGTTTTGTGGTAATCTAGTGCTTTTTTAAAACAATCAATAGCTAAATCATACTTTCTTTGATTGTCATAGGCTATTCCCATATTGTGGTATGCCATCCCAACTTCCTTTATTCTTCGATCCTTAATTGAATTATCTATAGATTTTTTGAATAGTTCAATTGCTGCATCATAATTGCCTTCGTTTAATAATTTATTAGCTTCAAGTAAGGAGGGATTTTTTAAATTATTCTGTTTTTCCATAAGAGAGATAAGAGAATAATGTATATATATTTTTGTTATAGATTTAGGTTGAAAGCAGAAAACGGTGAAATAGTAGCGGCAAATGAAAGGTATAAAACAAATTATCTTGAATTAAATGCAGTAATGGTTAGAAAGAAGTTCATATTGACGCTATAGTTAAAATAGAAAAATATTTTCATTAATTTTATTCTTTAACTGATTTCCTTAATTAATGCTTTTATGTCTTCTGTAATCCATGGTTTTTCAATGAAAATATCTACTAAATCCTTTGAGTTTTTCTCGTTTTTTAATAAATCGTTAGGATATGCAGTTATAAGCGCTCTTTTTATGTTTGGATATTTTTCTTTAACTTGGTTTAAGAAATCTATTCCATTGATTCCAGGTAATCTATAATCAGATATTACCAATGAGAAATCTCTTTCTTTTAGTTGCTCTAAGCCTGCTTCTGCTGTTTTAGCTATGAAAACATTATTTAGTGTATCTTGATTTTTAATCAAAGAAAATAAACTAACTAATATTTGTGATTCATCGTCTACTATCAAAATGTTTTTTGGATTAGTGAATATATTACTAGAATCATTACTTTGAACAAAATCGGATTTTTCCCCATCTAGAGAAGATATATCAGTTCCTTTATGATTATATTGATCGTTGAAAACTAGTTGGGGATCTAAATCTAAATTTGGTGAATTATCTTTTTTTATTTTGATATCGAAAACTACATCTCCTGATATTTCTTGTTTGATATCGGATTCTATTTGATTTTCATTATTCCTTATGTATAAAGTTCCACCACTATTTTCGAGCAATTTATTAATTTTGTATAAATCTATTTTTGATTTATTATTATTTTCAAGAATAGACTCCAAACTACCGTTAGAAATATTTTGATTTTTTAAGGTGATACTGATGTGAACATTATTCTCAGTTTCATATGTTTTAAAAAAAAGTTCGCCTGTATTAATTAACTCCATTATTTTTAATATTATACAAATCAACGAATAGTTTAATTGATGAAAACTAAAATTAACTAGATTAACATCGTCAAAGTCTTCTCTAATTACATACCTATCTTTAAGCCGTTCTTGTAAAATAAGTATGCTTGCATTTACAACTTCATTGACATTGACATTCTGATCATCTTCTTTGTAAAAAGCTAATTTTCTAAAGGCATTTGCAATCAAATCTATTCTTTTTGTGCTTTTTAGATTAAGATTTATTAGGTTTTCAAGATGATCAAGTTTTAAATCTTTAACATTATTTTTATTGCATTGATTTTTTAATTTATGGATTTCTTCTTTTAATAATGTCTTAATTATTTATTCAATTCTTGGTGAACTTGTTTTAGTTAATAGGGAAAGTTTTTCTATATGATCTATTAAATCAAGATTAATAGAATTCTTACCTGTTTGATTCCTTAAAGTATCTAACTCTTCTTGAATCAATTCATTACTCAATATAGCGGAAGTCAAGCAATTATTAATTTCATGGATTATTCCTGGAATTAAATCTAATAAAATTGATAGTTCATTTGATAAATCTTCAGTAGATAAATTCATATCTAGAAGTTCTTTGTCTGAATACGCTTCCATATTCTAAAGCCTCTATAGTATCCTAATTACTTTATAGTTTTCCATATATATAAACATATGGAAAAAAA
>PWMA01000077.1 GCA_003558335.1 Candidatus Methanofastidiosia archaeon
AAACCCTGAAAGAATATCTCCAGTAAAAGTTTCAATAATTTCAAAGTCCTCTATTTCAAACAAAGCCATTAATTTATTCAAAAGTTCTTTTGCAACAATCCAAATTTCTGTCCCTACCTTTGCCCTCACATACTCATATCTTGGATTTACAGCTATAGCAACGTTTGCGGGAATTGTCCAGGGGGTTGTGGTCCATATAAGTACATATTCATCTTTTCTATCAACAAGTGGAAATTTGACATAAATGGAATCGTCCTCAACATCTTTATATTCGTCAGTTGACTCATAACCAGAAAGGGGAGTTTCGCATCTTGGACACCAAGCAACTGTTGCCTTGCCTTTGTAAAGAAGGTCTTTTTCCCATGATTTTTTAAAAAAATGCCACGAAGATTCAATATAGGAATTAGATAAAGTCATATAAGGATTATCAAAGTCGCCTATCATGCCAAATCTTTTGTAAAAATCAATCCATATTTTTAGAAAAGTTAGTCCCCTTTCCTTACAAGATTTAATAAAAACTTCAGTGCCTATTTTTTCTATATCGCTCTTTGTTTTTGCACCTAAGATCTCTTCAACTTTTACCTCTATTGGAAGTCCATGCATATCAAATCCTGGCTGATGCCAGACGTTGTATCCGTTCATTGATTTGTATTTTAGAATAGGATCTCTTAAGGCTCTAGTTCTTGCATGGCCTATATGGGGTACTCCGTTCATATATGGTGGCCCATCAAGAAAGAAAAATTTAGGATTGTTGGACCTTAACTGTTTTAATCTAGCATAGATGTCAATGTCATTCCAGTTGTCCAATATTTTTTTTTCTAAAGAAGCAGGTCTATATTCTTCAGGCACCTCAGAAACCATGAAGCCAATAATTATAAATGTTTTAAAGGTTTTTGGTGAATTTATTCTTCTCTTTCATTAACAAACTTTGGAATGGCGTCTTTTAATGGATCAAAAATTTCTAAATTTTTTATTTCAACGCATTTCATGGAAACTTTGGAATGAAGCGTAGAGGGTAGCCTTAAAATTCTTTTAACATCTACAGTAACTTTTCCATCAACTAAAGATCCGTTTATTTTTTGTATGTGGCCCATAAAATCATTTTTAGTCTTACTACCTATACCTTTAATATCTAAAAAATCAGCATGGCAAGACATTAGTTTCGATATAATAGAGTTTTTTTCACTAAGGAGTGTATCAGTAATATTTTTGCTAAAAGGAAGGTTTTTTTCTCTGATTTTGTTAAAAGTTAAGATAAACATTTTTCTATAAACTGCAGAGTATCCTTGAGATAAAAAAAGATCTTTAGGTCTTTTAGAGCCCGTAACATATTCTAGTATTTCTGATCTTCTTTCGAGGGGTAGTACCTCATCGTCGACAGCCCTTAGATGATACCCTCTGCCAGAATAGACTGCAAATAATCTTTTTATGCCCAAATCTTGAACCAATGTATCTTTTATATTTAATACAATTTCCTTGGCTTCAAATAGACATTTTTCACAAACTTTACTTTCTTTGCAATCGCAAGTTTTCACTGCCAAATCTTTAGCATCTATATCAAAGACAAGTTCAGCGCCTCTCCAATCCTCCCTGTTTTTGGGTTTTGAATAGTACGAAACGCTTGTGCAAACTGCATATGGAAAATTTTTTACTAAAAAATCAGAAAAAAGGCCAATTTTTTCAAAGCCTTTGTATCTATCATTGTAACCATTACCATCATGATCAAAAGCAAATTCTCTTTCACCTATCCTCTCAACTATAAATTCAGGAACGTCTTTTTCTTTCCACTCTTCGTGGTAGTATATCTTTCTCTCTCTAAGAGAAGCTTCTTTAAGTTCCAATAGACCACCTTATTTGTGAGTTAGGATAGCGGTTATGCCCTTAGAATCTATTTTATCAATTCTAACAAATCCAAATCTTTCAAACTGCACAATGTCTCCTTCATTCAGCTTGGATATGTCTAATTCCCCGTAACCAGTTATCGTGCTGAGGGAGTTTGGATTGATGGTATCTCCTTCATATAAAGTTCCTGGAACTATGATGGATACATCAATTTTTTTATCAGATACCCACTGTATTTTTTTTATTTTAGAAAGTTCATCTTTAGAAGACTGTTCATCAGTATGCATAGCTTTAATCTGATTAGATTCAGTGTGAATTACAAAGATATTATATAAATCTTTTAGCCTAAGTATTTGCCCTTTAGATATACTTTTAAAATCTTCGTAAGATATGTAAAATCTGCCAGTTATATCAATATTTCTAAATCCCCGATCGAATTCTGGATGAAGTTTTAGATTAATAGTTTGATATGAGGCATCAATTACATCTAATATTTTAGGTTCTGAAACAAAATAGTACCTATTAGAAGATGGGTCAATTATTTTTCTATTTAGAGACTCTATTAGCGACCAGTCAATCTCAGGTTCAGACTTTGAGAGACCAATCTCTTCTGCCACCATATGGATTGCTTCTGGAGTTATACCTCTTCGTTTAAGGCCACGGATTGTAACAAGTCTTGGATCGTCCCATCCAGAAACAACTTTTTCTTCTATTAAAGGTCTAATGAGTCTTTTAGATGTAGGAGCGCCTTTAACTGAGAATCTAGAGTATTCAATTATCTTAGGATTTCTTAGATTTAAGAGATCTCGGATATAATTCTGCAGCTCTATTCTTAAAGTAAATTCATTGCTTCTAAGAACATGTGTTACTCCAAGAACTGAATCTTCAATGGCACAAGCAAAGTCATATACTGGCCAAATTCTATATTTGTCACCTTGGATAGGGTGAGGATGATCAACAATTCTAAGCATTGTAGGATCACGCATAACAGTGTTTTTAGAGGACATGTCGCCTTTAAGTCTAAGTGAATAACGTCCTTCTTCGGCTGATTCCATATCCTTCCATAAGGAAATATTGTCTTTTACAGAGTTTGAAGCGCATAGACAATCTTTAGATTCATATCTGAGTTTGGATACGTTTTCTGAATCACAGCTGCAAATATAGGCTTTTCCCATATCTATTAAATCTGAAGCATACTTATAGTAAAGATCCATGTCATCAGACATGTTTTTCTCTTCATCCCAATCGATTTTAAGCCACTTTAAATCTTGCTTAATAGCATCATAATATTCCAATTTTTCCTTTTTAGGATTGGTATCATCAAATCTTAGTATAACTTTACCATCATACTTTCTTGCATAATAATAATTAAAGTAAAAAGACATCCCGTGTCCTATATGTGGATATCCATTTGGTTCAGGAGGAAGTCTGGTAACTACTTTTCCAATTTCCGCTCCTTGGAGAGGTGGAAGTTTTTTTGGACCTTCTTTTTCTTTTGGTTTTTGATAAAAATATTCAGGATAGACTTCCTCTAATTTATTTTCAAGTTCTTTATTGGACATATTGGAAATCTGAACAATGGCTTCTTCCACTGCGGAGATTACATCTTTTGCTTGATTTCTCATATTTGGCATTTCTGCCATGATTTTACCAGTAATTGCTTTGGGATTTGGGGTGCCTCCATATTGATAGGCATTAATTAAAGTGTATTTAAGGGCTATTTTGTATAGGTCTTCGTTCATTTAATCACATAATTTTTTATTAAAGTTAATATTAAAAGGTTATCAATATACCACTAAAATAAGTGAAATTGGCCGTAGTTTTTCATTTGTATCTTTTTTTTATTGAGGGCAGGGAGTATGCTATTCCTACTATCACAAAACCTATAAATCCAAAAGGAGGGGGCATCAAAAGCGCAACAATTAATCCTATTGTAATCAAGATCATGCCTTCTTTTGTACACAGGGGGCAACCCATAGTAGAGCAAGAAGATTTTTGTGGTATAGAAGATTTTCCATTCATAAATGAAACAAACTAATATTCTTTATAATAATTTCCGTGAAAAATTTATCACATATTACTAACAAGGATTATTTCATTATTGAAATATTATTTTAGAATAACATAATCCTAAAAACTGAAACCGAAAGATTTATATACCTAAAGTTAGGTTAACATATAGTGAAGGAAATAAAGAGGTGAGTGAAAATGACATGGTTTGATATTATGGAAGATATGAGAAAAATGCAAGAAGAAATTGAAAGGGCCTTCCCTGAATTTTGGAGAAGAACTCCTTTGATGATTCCTGGAGAATCAAAAGAAGGAGGTATAGCAAAATATAGAAGGCCATTAACAGATTTAAGAGAAACTGAGAATGAATACATAATGGAGTTAGAAATGCCTGGCGTTTCTAAAGACGATATTGACTTAAAAGTAACAGAAGACGCGATTGAAATAAAAGCTGAGAAGAAGTTTGAAAATAAAGAGGAAGATCAGGAAAGAGGATACTTTTTCCAAGAAAGAAGATACCAAGGATTTTACAGATCAATTCCATTGCCCACTGGAATAAAACTTGATGAAACTGACGCTAAGTTTGACAATGGCGTACTACAAGTTACAATGAAGAAAGCGGAAGAGCAAGAAAAGGCTTTGAAGGTAAATATCAAATAATTTATTTTTTAGTTTTTTATAAATTTAAATTATACAAGCTTATGTTGAATTGGAGGAACATAACTAGAAACTTTTTTAATTTTAAAATCGTTTTCTAGAAGAGATTTTATTTGAGTTGGTGTAACCCCTAAAGATATTTCTCTAGTTCTTCCATATCTTCCTTTGCTTACAACTTTGGCATTTAAAATTCCGAGCATATCAAGTTCTGATATTAAATCGGACACCCTTCTTTGAGTAAGGATATCGAGTTTTAGAATATTACTCAAATCTTTATAGATGTTGAATACATCTCCTGTTATAATTTCTCCAGGCATATATTTTTCAAGAAGGTATACAGAGTATAGTATGAGTTTGGATTGAGTAGGAAGTGTCTTTATCACTTCGGAAACCCTATCTTGCTCTATTCTATCTTTTGCAATTCTAACATGGGGTTCCATGACTTTCTTGGCGTTTTGTCTTTCGGCGATTTCTCCCGCAGTCCTTAATAAATCAAGAGCCCTTCTGGCGTCGCCATGTTCTTGAGCAGCAAACGCAGCGCATAAGGGTATTACCCCAGGATTTATTACAGAATCATTAAATGAAATTTTTGATCTATCTTCTAAGATGTCCATAAGTTGAGGAGCATCATATGGTGGAAAAATTATTTCTTCTTCACCTAATGAACTTCTTACTCTAGGATCTAAAAACTCAATGAATTTTAAATCATTAGATATGCCTATTATACTAACTTTGGCATTTTCTAAGTCACTGTTTATCCTTGTTAAATTATAAAGAACATCGTCGCCACCTTTTTTAAAGAGTTGATCGACTTCATCTAAGATTATAATAACAAGCTTCTTTTCACTGTCCAGACTTTGTGAAAAAACGTCGTAAATTTTATCCGTTGGCCATCCTGTAAGAGGAACTGATTGCCCAAAGTATTCAGATAATTTAGATAGAAGTCTATATTGTGTGTCTACAACTTCACAATTAATATAAATAAAAGTAATGGGCATATTCATTTTAAGATTGGCGCTAAGATCTGGCTTTGGAAGTCCTGTGTTACAATCAATCGTTGGAGAAGTTTTTAAAAATGCTTTTCCTCCAACCTTTTTAACAAGTCCATTTCCGACATATTTTACTACGACAGTTTTGCCAGTTCCAGTTTTACCATAAACAAAAATATTTGAGGGAATTTCACCTTTTACTGCAGAGACCAATATTGAAGCAAGTTTTTGAATTTCATTTTTTCTATGTGGTAATATTTCGGGAGTGTAGGTATGACGTAAAAATTCTTTATTCTTAAAAATAGAATTAGATAAAAGAAGCTCATCAAACAAATCATCAAGAGATGCTTGTTTATTGAAATTAAAATCTTCTACACTGGAAGCAATTGTATATTGCAAATCATCGTTATCTGTTACTTCAGAAAAATTCTTATTTTTTGAATTTTCATCGTACTTCAAAGGCATTTTGGTATCTTTGTCAGTCAAATGTATCACTAATGTTTTGTGTAAAGCATCCTTTTTATATATTTCTACTACCCCTTTGTTTCCACTGGAAAATAATTATGATGTTCATGATTTTAACAAACAAAGGATTTTTATAAACTAGAAGGACGAAAAAGGCCCAATTGAGCATTATTTTATTTATACATTTTTTAATGATATTAGCAATATATCTAATCATTCAATTTCAATTGAACAAATGATATTCAACAAGAGAAAAATTTATATATTAAAAAAAGTTTAGTAGATGGGATTTTATAAAAATTTATTATATTAATAAAATTGAAATATAAAAATTTAGCTTCCATTGGAAATATAGGGGTATCTCTATAAATAATAATTTAAATGAGTCTATCACTGTTCTATTATGAAATCAGATGAAGATCATCTTAGCAACTATCGAAATGCAGGATCAATATTAAAATCAGTAAAGAAAGAATCAAAAGAATTAGTAATTAGTGGAAAGAAGATAATTGATTTAGTAGAATTTATAGAAAATAGAATAATTGAATTAGGAGGCCTTCCAGCTTTCCCATGTAATGTTTCTATAAACAGTGTTGCTGCCCATTATACACCAAATCTCAACACAGAACTTATTTTAAATAAAGGGGATTATGTAAAGGTAGATATAGGTTGTCATATTGATGGATGTATTGCTGATACAGCATATACTATTAAAGTCGATGAAGATGAAGATGATTTAATCATTGCCTCAAAAGAAGCTTTAAAAAATGCAATCGATGTTATAGAACCTGGAGTTAAAACAAATTACATAGGAAAAATAATTGAAGAAACTATAAATGATTTTAACTTTAATCCTATAAAAGAACTTTGTGGACATGGACTTAGACCATATGTTCTTCATACAGGAACTACAATACCTAATTATTATAGTAATATTGGATTTAAATTAAAAGAAGGAGATATTTTAGCAATAGAGCCATTTGCATCAACTAAAGCTGGAAGACTTAAAACCTCTGAAGAAGTATATATATTCAAATATCTTCAAGATAGACCTTTAAGAGATCCCAATTCAAAGAAGTTATCAAAAGTTATAAAACAAAACTACAAAACTTTACCATTCGCAGAAAGATGGTTAGAAAAAAATTTTAATAATCTCAAAATAAATTTTTCTTTGAGAAATCTAATAAAGGCAAATGTTATTTATCCTTACAATGTTTTGTTAGAAAGTGAAGGAGGGTTAGTGTCTCAAGCTGAAGAAAGTTTGATTATTACTTCAAACGGTTCTGAAGTTTACACTTGAATAATAATGATATGTATGAGTTGTGGAAAACAAGTTATTAATCCTTGTATATGCAAACTTTGTGGGAGACCTATTTGTTCAACTTGTATTTCAGAAGGGAAAATATGCAAAGAATGTATAAAAATTGGAAAAAAATATAAATAAATCCTCTATTGGATATATTTAATTGAACATATCGACAATTCCGAAAATCTTTTATATGAATACCCTGTAAGAAAGACAATCCTAGGAGGGTAATTTTAATGAACCATATAGTTTTTGATGAAAAGAAATGTGCAGGTTGCAACTTGTGTGAATTATTTTGTTCATCCAAGTGGTACGGTGCTTTCAATCCTAAAAAATCCAGTATTAGAATTAAACCAGGAGAATATGTAGATCCTAAATGTAGTGTTTGTTTACAGTGTGACGATGCCCCATGTATGGAAGCATGCCCAACAGAAGCCCTTGTAGTCGATCAAGACTTAGACATAGTAACCCTTGTTGAAGATTTATGTATTGGTTGTAAATTATGTGTTAAAGCTTGTCCATATGATGGTATGTATTGGCATAGAGACTATAAACGCCCTATTAAATGTAATCTCTGTGAAGGTGATCCTGAATGTGTAAATATATGCCCAAAAGAAGCCCTTAAGGTAGGTGATTAAGATGGTTTATGGATATGCAGGAAAGATATTGCATATAGATCTTACAAAACGTAAAATTGATATAGAAACGCCAAAAGAAGAGTTTTACCGAAAATGGCTTGGCGGAAATGGAATAATTATAAAAAACTTATACGATGGCATGAATAAAGGTACAGATCCTCTATCACCTGAAGCAGTTTCAGTTTTTGCCAGTGGACCTTTATCAGGTACGCTAGCTCACGGTTCTGGAAGAACTCATTTTGGGAGTAAATCACCTTTAACCGGTATACTTGCAGATAGTAGTATGGGTGGAGCCTTTTCTGCAATGTTGAAATATGCAGGATATGACGCAGCTGTAATTAAAGGTAGAGCTTCTTCTCCAGTAATGCTTGTTATAAATAATGATGAAGTTGAAATAAGGGAAGCGGATAGGCTATGGGGAGTTAAAACAATAGAAACACAACACAGAATAAAAAAAGAACTAACTTCGGAATATAAAGTAGCATGTATTGGACCTTCTGGTGAAAAATTAGTTCCTTCTGCAGGAATTCTTTCAGATACAAGAATTGCAGGAAGAGGGGGAAATGGGGCAGTTTGGGGTTCAAAGAATCTTAAAGCTGTAGCTATATATGGAGACAAAGACGTTAAAGTTGCTGATTTGGAAAAAGTTAAGCAATTGTACAAAGAATTTGCAGAAAAAGTAAATGAAAATCTCAAAGGCATGATTAAATACGGCACCACTGCATTAGTAATGTCCATTAATGCCGCAGGGGGTTATGGAACTAGAAACATGCAAGAAGAAGTTTATGAAGATGCTGATAAAATATCAGGGGATGTATTACACGATGAACATTTTATTAGACACAGATCTTGTTTTAGTTGCTGCTTGCACTGTGCAAAAGATTTCAAAGTAAATAAATGGGAGAGCGTCTCAGAAGGTCCTGAATATGAAACTCTTTATTCATACGGCGGCATGGTTGGAAATAATGATTTAGATTATTTAATCCATGGTGATAGGATTTCGGATGAATATGGAATTGATACTGTTACTGTGGGCGTTACCATCTCTATGGTAATGGAACTCATGGAGAAAGGTATCTTAACAGAAAAGGACACCGATGGCCATACTTATAAATTTGGGGACAAAGAGGGCCTCATCAAACTTATTAAAATCATAGCTGAAAGAGAAGGAGAATTTGGCGAGTTACTTTGCAAAGGAACAAGAGCACTTGCTGAACATTTAGGAGGCGATGCATATAAATATGCATTCCATGCAAAAGGTCTTGAGATTCCAGGCCACTCTCCAAGACCTCTTAAAACAATGTCGGTGGGTTACGCTACATCACCAAGAGGGGGAAGCCACCACGATGCTAGACCTGTAGATTATCCTTTACCTTGGGAACAAAGAAATTCAATTATGGGTAAAGCACAAAGTGCAGTTACAACACAAAACTGGACTTGTTTAGGAGACTCATTAGTTGTATGCCATTTTTTAGAAAAAATATATGGTGTTAAAATTGTACCACTGCATTCTGAATGGATAAATGCAATAACTGGATGGGATACAACATTTGAAGAAGTATGCGCAATGGGCGAAAGAATTTACAACATGGAAAGACTATTTACTATTAGGGAATCTGGTAAAGCCAGAGAAGGAGACACTCTACCATGGAGGGCAATGAACGAACCGATACCCTCAGGAGCTTCAAAAGGAATGTACACTCCAAAGAAAGAACTTGATGCAATGCTTGACGAATATTATGACATTAGAGGTTGGGATAGAAAAGGATACCCAACAAAAGAAACACTTAAGAGACTTGGACTTGAAGAGTACTCTTAATCTTTTTTATTTTATTTTAATCTTCAATTTTTTAATACTTTCAACCTAATAATCCGAAAGATTTATATATAAATTAATAATTATATGTTTACAGTTGTGAAGTGATCCTATGAACGATCGTAATATATTCATAATACTAGTTATTTTGTTTTTAGGCTTATTTTTCATGCCTGTAGCAAGTGACTTATTTCAAGAGTCACTATTCAATGCCTTTTTTCTATTGCACGATTATGCTAGATTACATGTGTTGACTTGTTTAGTGCCTGCAATGTTCATAGCAGGAGGAATATGTGTCTTATTAAAAAAAGATGTAGTTTTAAAATACTTGGGAAGCGACACAAGCAAACTTTTGTCTTATTCAACTGCTTCAGTTTCAGGATCTATATTAGCTGTTTGTTCTTGCACAATACTACCTTTATTTGCATCTATCAGAAAAAGAGGCGCTGGTTTGGGCCCTGCAGTAACTTTCTTATTTTCCGGCCCTGCAATAAACATTGCAGCCATTTTCTTAACATTTAATGTTTTAGGATTTTCTATAGGAATGGCCAGAGTTCTTTTTGCAATTGGGCTTTCCATTGTAGTTGGACTATCAATGGCATTAGTATTCAGGGAAGAGTCAGAAGGTGGAAAACTTTACTTTGAAGAAACTCCTGATGTTACCGTTTCATCAAAAGTTTTGCTTATATTTTTCTTTTCTATGGTAATGGTTTTAGTTGTAGGTGGGCTTTCTATAGATGCCGTAGTAAAGTATTTATTGATAGTAACTTTAACACTAATAGTTGCTTTTATTGCAATTTATAAATTTCCTAGAGAAACATCCAAATCCTGGATACATGAAACATGGACATTTTCAAAAAAACTGCTTCCTCTTTTGTTTGTAGGGGTATTCATCGCTGGATTTATAATGCCTATTCTTCCACAACAATTTATAGAACAGATGGTGGGACAAAACACTTTATTTGGAAACTTAGTTGCATCAATTTTTGGAGCGTTCATGTATTTTTCAACTTTGACTGAAGTTCCAATTTTACAAGCTCTAATGGCAAAAGGAATGGCAAAT
>PWMA01000174.1 GCA_003558335.1 Candidatus Methanofastidiosia archaeon
ATTTTTGCAGCTGGTGTCTTAGGGTTATAGTAAACCAACGCAGCATTATTATACTGATTTTTTCCAAGATCGAAAGTAATATTATGTTGGCTCTTTGACAATGTTGATATATGATCTGCAAGTTCTTCAACACCATTGTCTCCTTTATATATATAGCCCTGAAAATGATAGTTAGCTGCAGTAAACCAATCTTTTACACCACCCCTGGCGCTAAAGACAACAATGTTATAAAAAGAGTTTCTTTCCCTGAGAATCTTTCCAATCTTTGCGCCATTAGCATCTTCAATTTCATCTTTAACAAATGACATATCAACATCAAGCACATAAACATCAAAGAATCTATTCTTGATACTGCTTAAAACAACAGACATTTTATCTGTTGTCTCAACTAAATGTCCAAGAGACTTTAGCTTTTCTTCTGCTTGAATGGAAGGGTTATTATCCTGTGCATATATTTCATCATCCATGATAAGAATACGAAGTTTATCCATAAAATTAATCCTCCTCTTCCTCATTAAGCTTGATAACAAACTCTGTTCCCTTTTCTGAATTCTCACTTATAATTTCAAAAGACAATTCAGCATTGATCAGCCGACATGCTTCTTTTACATTTGCTAAACCCAAGCCTGAATTTTGGTAAATGCCCTTAGTGCTGGCATACGGTTCATAAAGCTTATCATTATGCACGAGATCACTTGGTATGCCCCCAGCATAATCTCTTACTTTAAAAGTTTTTGTATCATAATCAAATGAAAGCCTTACTTTTTGATAGGCACTGTTACCATAGGCTTCTTTGCTATTTTGTATTAAATTCTTCAATATTAATAGGATATAACCGGCATCACTTTCAATTAACCTTTTTTTGCCTGTTATTCTTTTCTCCAACTGATCTTCATTAAATTGTTCAAAAAGCTTTTCCAGGTCTATCCTTCTACTTTTAGCTATTCCCTTCTGAGTGAGTCTAAATGAACTTAATATATAATCAATACTTGCTTCAGTTGACTTCAACGTTTCTTGAACGATGCTAGAGCTTGTAAGATCTATAGCTTTTTTTATAGTGCCTCTTATTGTCTCTATTTTTGAAACAGCATCATGTTTAAATCTATTTATCTGTTCTGCGGATGTTATGAATATTGTTAATTGACTCTTTCGCTCTTTTGCATATATATTATCTGGATCTTCATCTATGCTTTTATTAAGCCATTCTATGGCTTTTCGCTCTCTACCGAATCTCTTATCATCTTCTTCAAGTGGCGAATAAAGAACTATCTCACTTAAAAGATTCATAACTGCTGCCCTTATTTTTGCTGTACGTGGTTCTCTTTTTATCATATCCGGCTCAAGGAATAATTCAGAAAGCCACAGAGCATTAAGATAATTCTGACCTGAGTACCCCCCGCGGTTAACATTCCTTCTTTCATAATAAAGCAAATCTAAATACTTCTCTGAAAACATAATCTCTGCAAACTCATTTACCCTACAAAAGCAATTAACAAAACTCTGATATAAACTTTTGATATCTTTGCGCAAACTTTCTTTCTGGATTTCTGTATCCGAAATGTCTGAAGCATCTCTTAGAATGGCTATCTTAAAGGAATTTTCAAAAAGAATTAATATTATATTTTCAGACCATGTTTTTAAATCTTCAGTTGCTGTTTTTCGGGCAATTATTAAATATTGATCTAGATATTCTTTATATTCATCTAAGTAAGCCGTTAACTCATCTTTATCAGTTATCTCCTGATTACTTAGAATTCGATAAATAGAGGCAAGCATATTATTATAAATATTTCTTTTTTCTTCAACAACTTTATGGTTTGGTAAATCAGATACGTCTGGGTCTTTGTTTTCAATTTTTAATAATATATCCCTAAAAAGCGATAAAGCTTCAATATCTTTTTTGCCTCTAAACAGCTTTAAGCTTTTTCCTTTCATTTTTTCAAATGACATTACTTCTTACCCTTTTTCTTTCTGTTAAGATAATGGTATGCATTATAGTAAACAACATTTTGTAATCCGCTAAAATGATCCACAGGAGCAAATATTGTTGTATTCTTAAAGTCTTTCAGGTTTCTTATTATAATATCTTTCAAATCTGTTACAGATTTTCCCAAGAATAGGGCCACATATCCACTCGGCTTAGATTTTTCTATTACATTCTCAAGGCAAGAAAGCAGAGCAGTCTTGTCGTTATCATAAACTACATAGTCAAGTTTTTTTGCCTTTAACATATCAAGGAATTTACCTGTTGGCTTGGAAGGCAGCAGGTATAATGACTCGAAAAACATATGTTGTTTATTTGCCAACGTTATATCGTTATAAACTCCCTTAAAGTTAACAATATAATCTTTTGTGAAATCTTGATTATGGATGACCAGGATTGGTTTAGTCGGTTTTTTTGTTTTTGTATAGACAGTTTTACCCTTACTGGCAGGAGCAGCTCCACTAAGCATTCTTTTTAACTCGAAAAGCGTAGATCTCTGTGTCCGATCTTTAGCAAGTGCGTTGATTAAAAAAGCTTTTATTTCACCTGGAGGGTTGGTTTTAGAAAGAATTTCTTCAAGTTCAATTTTATTAGGAAATGGATTTTTTTCAAGATATAATTTATAATCAATGTTTTTCTGTTTTAACAGAAATCCCAAAACTAACTTTCCAGTCAAGTAGCTATATGATTCATCATAAAATG
>PWMA01000166.1 GCA_003558335.1 Candidatus Methanofastidiosia archaeon
AATTGCTGGTCATCTTTGGGGTGTTGACAGGATATTGATGTGGTCAAAGCAGGAAGAAAAGAAGTTTGAAGCTTGTCTTGATATTTGTACCGACCTATGTATTGAAATTATTAGAAACTCTGCAGATTCAAGTGGGGTGGATGGATTTTACATGCCTGATCCAACTGCTTCCGGAGACTTATTGGATCCAAAAGACTATCAACAATTCCTTGAGCCAGTATACAGGAGATTGACAAAAGAAACAAAAGATATTGTCTCAATGTTGCATATATGTGGAGACACAAGAGGATATATGGATAGAATTCCACATTCTGGATTTGACGGATTCTCATATGAAGCTCCTGGAACTTCCACTAAAGAGGCAAAGATGGGACTTGGAGATAGAGTAACCCTAATCGGAAGTCTTGAGACTATACCTGTAGTCATGATGGGTACGCCAGAAAAGGTTTACACACAATCCTTGAGAGATATTACAGATGGAGCAGATATTCTTGCCCCAGCTTGCGGTACTCCGCCGTTGACTCCAAATGCAAACATTAGAGCCATGGTGGAAGCTTGTGAGCCTAAAAAGGTCAAGAGAAAGGTAGTTGCACTCAGTAAAGAGGAGATAATTAAAAAATATACTCCAGAAGATCCCGATCTAGCAGATATAACAAAAGCAGTTATTCTGGGCGACGCCGTTAATACTGAAAAAATGGTAGTTGCCGGCTTGGATAAGGGAGTAAAACCAATAGAATTAGTTGAAAAAGCTTTATTGCCTGGTGCAATAGGTGTAGCAGAAATGTATGACGCTGGATATGCATTCGTTCCTGAAATATTACTTGCGGCAAATGCTATGAAGAAGGGTATAAGCCACTGTCAAAGTGCTATGGGGGATGTTAAACCAAAAGGTAAGATCGTTATGCACGTTGCATTTGGTGACGTTCATGCAATTGGTAAAGACATCGTAAAGTCAATTTTATCTGCAAAAGGATACACAACAATTGATCTTGGGGCAAGTGTAGCTCCAGAAAAAGTGGTAGAGGCTGCAAAGAAGGAAAATCCAGATGTAGTGTCAGGAACTGCATTGATGACAACAACTAGAACTGCTTTTCCAAAAGTGGTAGAACTAATGAAAAAAGAAGGCCTTGAAATACCATTCATAACAGCAGGAGGAGCTGTTGACCCCGCATATGCAGAAACAATGGACTTTGCAATTTACTGCAAGGGGCCAGGAGATGCAGAACCAGTTTTCGAAGGTATAAGAAACGGCAAATCTTGGAAAGAAATAAGAGAAGAAGAGCACAAGAAATACTAAAATTTTTTATTTTATTATTCTTTTTTAATTTTTCAAATAGATTACTTATAGCCCTTATTCTAAAAAACTTTTTAAGGCATACAATAATTTTATTATAAGGTAGATTCCATGAAAAAAATTGCTATTATTGGTGGAACGGGTGAACAAGGAACAGGATTAGCACTTAGATGGGCAATCGCAGGACATGAAATTTATATAGGATCTAGAGAAGAAAGTAAAGCCTGTGAAGTTGCCGATGATTTAAAGTTGATATGCATAGATACAGCATGTTCATTATTGGAAATAGAAAGATCAGATATTGAAGCTATAAAAGAAAAAGTACCTGAGGCTAAAATATTTGGGTTTGATAATTTAGAAGCTGCAAATAGAGCGGACATTGTAGTCATAAGCGTCCCATATTCTCATCTCATACCTACTATGTCTTCTATTAAAGAATCTCTAACTGAGGAAAAAATAGTCGTTTCAGTAGTTGTTCCTCTTTCAAATGCAGTAGGGGGGAAGGCTACAACTATTATTCATCCGTGGGAAGGAAGCGCTGCTGAAGTAATCAAAAGTATAGTTCCTGAAAATGTTCATGTTATTAGTGCATTCCAGAACGTTAGTGCAGAAAGACTTTCTGATTTGTCAAATCCTGTAGAATGTGATATATTAGTGTGTGGTGGTCAAAAAGATAAAAGAAAGGAAATAATGAAACTTGTACAGGACATACCGGGACTAAGAGCAATTGATGCAGGCCTCTTGCATAATTCTAGGATTATTGAACCTTTAACAGCATTACTAATTGGGATGAACATAAGGTATAAAGTCAAAGAAGGTATGGGGATAAGATTTACTCACTTGCCTGAGTAAATTATTTATTCTGAGTATAGTCCTTCTTTTTTGTTATAAACTTCCAATATATTTCCATCCGGGTCATAAAAATAAAAAAACCTCTTGCCGTTAATTTTTGGATGATGGTGAGACAGTGTAACAGGTTCAGATACTGTTTCTATGCCTTTATTTATAAATTTTTCATATAAAGCATCTACATCCTCAACTTCAAATGCCAAATGATTAAATAAGGAGGGACTTTCCATGAGTCCATTTTTGAATTCTACTAATTCAATATTAACATTTGAGCTTTTATCTGATAATACTGCAAACGTAACATCAAATTCTTCTATTCCTGTTACTTTTTCAAATTGGTTACCACTTATAGGATGTTCAAAAACTACTTCTAGTCCTAATGTTTCTTTATAAAATTTTTTTGAACTTTCTAGATCTGAAATCAATAGTGCCATATGATTCAAAGTTGCCATATACATAGGACAGAAAGTAAATTTTTAAAGGTTTTGACATAGGGTCTTTATAAGAAATAATAAAATAAGATAGGTTGTTAGTGAAATAGATTTATATAAAGAATTAATTATTAAAATACTATGTTTGAGAAAAGAGATAAATCTTCAGATACGCGTATGAAAGGATATATTAAGATATGTCCAAATTGTGGCAGTACTGATGTTTCTGTTGAGTCCTTTAATTACATGATTAGAGATATTTGTAAGGAATGTGGATACGGTAGTATAAAAGAATCTTTATTTGTTGACAATCTTATATACTTTCCAGAAATACCTGAATCTCAGATTGAAGAGTTCAGAAAGGAAATCATAGATAAGAAAAAAAAGTAATAATGTATTTATCTATATCTTGTTCATATTGCTAATTATTCTTTCTCCAAACTCCGAACACTTAACTTCCGTTGCACCTTCCATTTGCCTTGCAAAATCATAAGTGACATATTTTTGTTTAATTGTTTCACTAAAGCTTTTTTCAATTAAGTCTGCTGCTTCCTCCCATCCAAGGTAATTTAGCATCATGACTCCAGATAATAACAATGAACCTGGATTTACTTTGTCCAAACCGGCGTATTTTGGTGCAGTACCATGTGTTGCTTCAAACATTGCAAATCCATCACCTACGTTCCCGCCAGGCGCTATACCGAGGCCACCTACCTGAGCTGCAAGAGCATCAGAGAAATAATCGCCGTTTAAATTAGGCATTACTAGAACATCGTATTCAGAAGGCCTTAACAGAATTTGTTGAAACATGTTATCTGCTATCACATCTTTAAGAATTATCCCTGAATCTTTATATTCATTATACGGAATAATTTTATTTTTATATTCATATTTTGCTAAATCGTAAGCCCAGTTTTTGAAAGCTCCTTCAGTATACTTCATTATGTTCCCTTTATGGACTACCGTTACAGAATTTCTATTATTCTCTAAAGCGAAGTCAAAAGCTTTTTTAGAGATTCTTTTTGTTCCAAACTCAGAAATAGGTTTTATTCCAATGCTAGAATTTTCTCGTATTTTTACGCCGAATTGATTTTCTAAATAGGAAATTATTCTGTTGGCTTCTTCTGATGAAGCAGGCCATTCAATGCCCGAATAAACGTCTTCAGTATTTTCCCTAAAAACAATCATATCAACATATTCTGGATTCTTCATTGGTGAAGGTATTCCATGATAATATCTAACTGGTCTTATACAAGCATAAAGATCAAGAACTTGCCTTAAAGTAACATTAATACTCCGTATACCCCCTCCTACGGGAGTTGTCAGTGGTCCCTTGATACCAACTACGCATTCCCTTATCTTCTCAACTGTTTCATCAGGTAGCCAGCTTTTTGTCTTATTGAAAGCCTTTTCTCCGGCCAACACTTCAATCCAGTTAATTTTTCTTTTAGATCCATATGTCTTTTCTATGGCTACGTCCATTATTCTTTGAGATGTTTTCCATATATCTGGCCCTATTCCATCTCCTTCAATAAATGGAATTATAGGATAATCTGGCACGTCTATTTTCCCCGATTTTATTTTAATTAAATCTCCGTTCATTTTATCGCCTCATTTTATTATATACGTAATTTAAAGCTCCACCAGCCTTCAAAAGTTCGATGTCTCTTTGGAGTAGATTTTGATTTAATCTATAGCTTTCATTTTTAGTAATATTTTTGCAAACAATATTACTAAAGTTGCCTACCTCTATTATAAGTTCATCTTCAAAGTCAATTTTATCATAATCTTCTTCATCAAAAAATATTAAAGGCGCTATTCCAAAATTAACTAAATTCGCATGATGTATTCTTGCAAAACTTTTTGCAATTACTGCCTTAACACCTAAAAACATTGGAGCTATAGCTGCGTGTTCTCTTGAAGACCCTTGTCCATAATTTGCGCCTCCAATAATAAATCCTCCACCTTTTGCATTAGCCCTTAAATAAAATTCTTTATCTATTCTTTCAAAGGTGTGTTCAGAAATTTTTGGAATATTTGACCTAAGTGGGAGAATTTTAGCTCCTGCCGGCATTATATCATCAGTTGTTATATTGTCACCTGTTTTTAAAATAACTGAACCTTTTAAAGGATCTGTCAGTTTTTCTTTTCGAGGAACAGGTTTTATATTGGGCCCCCTAATAACTTCCAGATCTTCAATATCGTGGTTTGGAAAAATAAACATGTTATCATTTATCTCAAATTTATCTGGCATTTTTACCCTTGGATATTGGCCTAGTTTTCTGGGATCAGTGATAACGCCATATATTGAAGCTGCAACTGCTACTTCCGGACTTACTAAGTAAACATCAGCATCTTTTGTACCGCTTCTTCCTTTGAAATTTCTATTGAAAGTTCTAAGAGAAGTGCCTTTTGAATTAGGAGCCTGTCCCATTCCAATGCAAGGGCCACATGTGCACTCTAAAATACGGCCACCGGCATCAACGATATTTTTTAAAAGTCCATCTTTTGTTATCATAGCTAATACTTGTTTTGAACCAGGAGAAACTACCAGACTGATATTCTCGTTAACTGTTTTATCTTTAAGAACTTCAGAAACAAGTGCCAAATCTTTATATGATGAATTGGTACAACTCCCTATTGCAACTTGGGACACTTTAATACCCTCTACTTCTTCAACTTTGACAACATTATCAGGCATATGGGGTTTTGCAATCATAGGTTCTAAAGAACCTAAATCAATTGAAATTGAATCATAGTATTCTGCATCTTTATCAGATTTAATTTTACTCCATTGATGCTCTCTATTTTCTGATTTCATGAATTTTTTCGTTATTTTGTCACTTGGGAAAATGGAAGTTGTTGCTCCAAGTTCAGTTCCCATATTTGTTATTGTTGCCCTTTCAGGAACGTCCAATGTGTCGACTCCCTTTCCTGTAAATTCAAATATCTTATTAACTCCTCCTTTAACTGAAATTCTTCTTAATAATTCTAAAATTATATCTTTTGCAGAAGTCCAAGGAGGTAACTCTCCATCAAGGCAAACTTCTATAATATTTGGCATTTTCAGGTAAAATGGTTCTCCTGCCATTGCAAGTGCAACATCTAATCCCCCCGCACCTATAGAAATCATGCCTATTCCACCCCCCGTGGGGGTATGGCTATCAGATCCAAGAAGTGTTTTGCCGGGAATACCAAATCTCTCAAGATGGAGTTGGTGGCATATTCCATTTCCAGGCCTTGAAAAAACAGCACCATATTTTTTTGCCACACTTTGAAGATAAATGTGATCGTCTTCATTTTCAAAGGATGTTTGTAAAGTATTATGATCGACATAACTAACTGATAGATCGGTTTTAACTCTAGGAACTCCCATTGCTTCAAATTGTAGGTAGGCAAGAGTTCCTGTTGCATCTTGTGTTAAAGTTTGATCAATTTTTATACCTATTAGGCTTTGAGATTGCATTTCACCTTCTACCAAATGTGCAGATATGATTTTTTCAGAAACATTATATGTCATATAATCACCAATTTTTCAAAGTCTTTTCTTTAATATATCGCTCAGGCTTTTAAATTTAGTGGATAATCATAGTTTCCTAGAAATAGTTAAAAATATTAATCTAATTCAATGGATTGAATTTCTTCTAATATTTCTGATTTATAATTTACTACTGTGAGTTTTTTTATCTTACCATAGATTTCAAGATTTTTTGAATTCAAATCATCTACTAATTTCTTGCATTCATTTGGATTAGTAGAATTTGCAACTTCCAAATGAGGAATAAAAGGAATTGCAAGAAAAAGTTCATCTTTTAATTTTCCAGAATAGAGTTTATCGTGTATTTTTATAATTTCACTGAATCCTTCGTCAGGCACTAAAAAAACATGCCAGTAATCATTGAATGGATTTTTGTTAACTACGGCACATCTCAAACAAAAATCAAAACAATTGAAACGTTTGGATTTTTTCTTTGTTTCTAATTTCATTTCTTCTTTATTTAAGTTAAAAACTGAAGATATAATAGTAAAATGAGGATCTATAGATTCATAGTGGAGTGTATCATGTTTATTTCTCAAATCTTGAATCCATTCGTGATCTTTTTTCTTAATTTCAGGATAGGCAATAACCATTAGAGTCATAAATATTAGTTTATTTTTTATAATAAAAAATTATCTATTTTTAAATGTAAAATTTTTTAAGTTGTATATATAATTAATTAGTAATGAAGAGAGTTACAATATATATTTCAGGTAGAGTTCAAGGAGTATTTTATCGTGCTAATTTTAGAAAAGAGGCACAAAAACTTGGTATTAAGGGCTACGTTAAGAATCTTCCCGATGGTAGAGTTGAAGCTGTGGTTGAAGGAGAAGATTCTCCAATATTCCAAATAATTGAGTGGTGTAAAGTTGGACCAAATTATGCAAAAGTAGAAAATTTTGAAACAATAGAAGAAAAATATAGAGGGGAGTTCAAAAATTTTTCGATTTTATAGTCATCGGCATTTTGTATTTTCGGCTAAATAGTACCCTTCTAACTCAACAAAAATTTCAAATCCTGTGTATCCTCTACAATACATCTTGTTTAATGCGGACTGAAGCTTACACGAAGCATAATCACCGGTACAGTGAAATCCAAATAATGTTATTCCATACTTTTTAAGATATTCTATTGTTCGTGAAATTCTATTTTCGTTTGCTGAAACTAAATGAGTTCCCCCAATAACTAAAAAAACGTCATCGCCAATAAGATCCTTAGAGTGTTCAATTGTATTTAAAAGTCCAGAATGATTACATCCTAATACTACAACCCCACCAATATGTGTCTTTATTACTATGGCTTGGTCATCAAAAACCTCATCATGAAGAAGTTTTAGTTTCTGCATTTTTTGAAATGAGTTAGGAACCTTTTCGAAGTCAAAAGTCCTTTCTATTTGTCCAGTAGTAAATATATTTTTAGAAAGCTCAATGCTTTCTTTAGAAAGTGAAATATTTGGTATATCTTTTTCTTTAAAGGGGATTCCAATATATTTGCTTTCGGAAGTAGTTTTTTTATATTTTTCTTCAAAAATTGATGGATGTGCAAATATTTTTGCTTTGGAATATTGCAAAATTTCTAATAATCCACCAGTATGATCATAGTGTCCATGGCTTATAAAAATTTTACATATATCCTCTTTTTTTTCACCAAGCAATTCTAGATTATGATTAAGAACTTCGAATGACTTACCAGTATCAAAAAGGATTTTTTCCTTATTTTCAATCAAAAAACTAAGTCCATGTTCTCCCCAAAAACTAGAAGAAAGTTTAACATTATTATCAACAACGCATTTAATTTTTGCATGCATTATGATCCTTCCAAAATTTTGAATATATCTTCAAGATCAATATCATACTTTTCTATTTGACCTTCATCACATAGTTTTGATATCAATGGATCAATAGGGATTGATGCTATTACAGGTAACGCTAGCTTACGATCTTCTGATTTGCCAAATATGTTTATTCTATTGTTACAGTCAGGACATCTTGCATACGCCATGTTCTCTATAACACCCAATATTTTAATCTTTAGTTCTTCGGCCATCGCTATTGCTTTTTTTACAATAGTCGTGGAGAGAATTTGAGGAGAAGTCACTACTAAAAATCCATTTAAATTTACACTTTGCATTAATGTAAGTTGAACGTCACTTGTTCCAGGAGGAAGATCAAATAATAAATAATCAAGTTCCTCCCAAATAATATCGGCAAGAAAATGAGATACTGCACCACTAATCATTGGCCCTCTCCAGATAACTGCATCTTCGTTTTTGGGTAAAAGTAGACTCATAGACATTATTTTTATGCCTTCATTTGACACGACAGGTATTATGCCGGAACTTCCTCCAATTGGTCTTTCATCGACGCCGAACATCATTGGTATACTAGGTCCAGTTATATCCAGATCTAGAATTCCTACAGTTTTTCCTTTTTTAGCAAGATGGGATGCTATTAAAGAAGTTACAACAGACTTTCCAACTCCGCCTTTACCGCTGCCGATAGCTATCTTTTTATCAATTTTAGACATTCTTTCTCCGATGTTTATTTTTTGAATTTTCATTTGTTCTTGAAAATTAGAGGACATTGAATCACATTGATTATATATTAAATACTATTTAAAACTTTTTAGATATAGTCAATAAAGAAAATATTAAAATTATTCATATAAGGCTATATATTAAATGCAAAACGTTTATAAAGAATTTTTTTGCTTATTTATATAGTATGAACAAAACAAAAACTAGTATTTTGATATTATTGGTAGTATTTGCTAATTTTCTAACCATCGTTGGAGCTCAAGAAGACCCAACATTAATCCCAGATGTCTCTCTTGACTATCCAACTGACGTGGCGCCAAATCAGCAGATTAATATCCGAGTAAGAGTAAAAAATACTGTTAATAACATAATGTGGGATACCTTAGCATATATAGATGAAGATTCCATGACTAAGGAAGGAAGGGCTGCTTTTGAAATTATAGATAGTAGAAAATTATTTCCAATAAGAATGGATCCTAATCAAGAAGAAACTGTCATTTTAACTGTTAAAGTTACACCAAATGCATTAGGTGGGGAATATATACTTCCTGTAGTTGTGGCTACAGGTATAGGGGGTTGTAGAGAAGGCTGTGCCCCATCTTTAGTTACCGTTAATTCTACAGTTGATGTTAAGAGAACTGACCCCTTGCTTACTCTTGAGTTCGACAGATACCAAATAGATGTCGAACAGGGGGTCTGTGAAGTTGAATTAGTTGTCCCTTATTTACCAAATATTCCATTTAAAATTACCAATATTAATCCTAACGAACCAGCCTATACAATAAGAATGACTGTGATCCAAGATACACCAATGGTTAGAGGTATAATTGATCCTGTTGTAAATCAAAGTTTACTTGCCCCTGGTGAACAAATTGAAGGGTCTCTATACATTAGGGCCAAATATGAAGCTCCTACTGAAAGTGAAGTTATCAGAGTTCGACTTACTTATTCCGATAAGCATGGGACTAACTATGATTTATTCCGAGATATTGGCGTAACTGTTAAGAATATAGGTAAAAACTTTTACGATCAAGGTAAACTTTATTATGAAGCATGTGATTATGAAAATGCAAAAAGTTCCTTAAAACAAGCTAGGGAAATTTATCAGGGAGACAACAACATATTGATGGTACAAGAAATTGATAAACTAGTAAAAAGAATGGAAGCAAACGATAAGTTTATGAAAGGACAAAATAAGTTCTTTGCCGGTGAATTTAAGGATGCAATAGCTTATTATTCAGAAGCAAAGACACTTTATACTGAAATTAACGATTGTCAAGCGGTCCAGTTGTGCGATGATGCTATTAGAGCATCAAGTAGGCCAGGTATTGGTATACTTCCTGGAGTTTCTGGAACTGGTGCAGATAGCCTAACTACTTTTTCCATCCACACTGTAATTCAAATAATGCTCATAGGTATTATTGCAATATTACTAATTATAATATTTAGAGGTAAAAGGGGTGGAGGCGGAAGCATTAGTAGCAAAATAAATATTAAAGAAAAAAACACAAGTAGACCTTCTCAAAAACCATTGTCAAGACCCTCACAAGCCCCCATTAGAACTTTAAGAAAAGATAGGCCTAATATTTAATATATAACTTTATTTAATGGATACTCTATTATTCCTTCAGCTCCTGCGGTTTTAAGCTTTGGAATTAAATCTCTTATTATTTTTTCATCTACTATTATTTCAACCGCTACCCAACCGTCGGAGCTTAAATTTGAAATTGTTGGTTTCCTTAAAGCTGGCAATACAGAAATTACTTCTTCAAGGTTTGATTTTTGTACATTCATTTTTACTCCAACCATAGATTCTGCAGTCAGCGCGCCTTTAAGAAGCATGAAAAGATCTTGTGTTTTTTTCTTTTTCCAACTATTTTTCCAAGCTTCTTTATTGCATATAAGTACAGTTGTAGATTCAAGAATTGTATCGATAATTCTAAGATTATGGGATTTAAGTGAAGATCCAGTTTCAGTAAGCTCAACTATCGCATCTGCAAGTTCTGGTACTTTTACTTCTGTGGCCCCCCAAGAAAATTCAACAGACGCCTCTATATTCTTATCTACCAAATATTTTTTTGTAA
>PWMA01000123.1 GCA_003558335.1 Candidatus Methanofastidiosia archaeon
TAACAGATCAGCGATAAAGGATATCTCAACATAGTCACAAATTTCAATCCTATAATAGTCTTATTCTAACTCACCTGTGGGTAAACGGGATTCACGATCATACCAAAATTTCAATCCTATAATAGTCTTATTCTAACAGGCCGAAAAATGGCCCTTTTTTATTTATTTAAGCTCAATAGGTCTTCTATTTTATAAAACTTATCTTGGATGTTAAATCAAGTGTATCATATATAAAGAACGACGACTAAAGAATATTTGATGTGTCTGATTTATCAATTCCAATAGTTTCCCTTAATAAGAACTTATCACTTTTAGATATATAGATAATGACATTATCTTTCTCCTTTTTTATAATGGAATTTAGGCCATTTTTTAATTCACGAAGCTTTGAATCGGTAATCTCTCCCTCAAATACAGAGTTTTGAACCCAGTTTAGGTGCTGTCTTAAATAGCTCTTTACCTTATTTACTCTTTCAACAGATACATCATAAACAATTATAACGTACATTACCACCAAATCCTAAAAGCTTCGTAGTCCTTTATTCCACTAACATGTTTTATCAATTTATAACATTCTAATCTCATTATATGTTTATAAGAAACTTTCCTACCTAATGTACGATGTTTAATCGTTTTATCTAGACGTTCATTGTAATGCTTTAAAAATAATCTTTTGCCAGGGTCACTGAGGAGACAATAATTTAAATCTCTATCAAACTCATTTTCAGAAATTATTTTTTTGTTTAAGAGTTTGAATATAACTCGATCGCCAATAAAAGGCTTAAATATTTCACTTAGATCTAAACTCAAGGAAAATCTTCTTTTAAATGGTTCATGTAGATAAGAAATAGTTGGATTTAATTGAGTATTGTATATCTCCGTTAATATAGTTGCATATATCAGAGAATTAGAAAAAGAAATTAATGCATTCAACATATTTTTAGGAGGTCTTCTAGATCTTCTGCCAAATTTATATTTTTCCGGAAGTATTTTATCAAACGACTGGTAGTAAATATTTCTTATGTTGCCTTCTATACTCATTAATTCACTTATAGAGTTAACACCTTCAATTTTTTCTCCCCAGGATTTTATAGAGTCTACTTCTTCAACAAGTTTGTAATATGATAGGTTCTTACTTATGTTAGATATTCCGCCTCTGAGTATCTCTTTTGCAAGAATCATTCTTTTTTCTTTGTCCAAATAGTGCTCTGCCTGTCTAACTATTGTCTCACCTGATAAAAGAGATTCTCTTGGATAATAAGTTCCTTCATAATAACCATAATAGTTAAAAAAATGCATGGGGATTCCTTTCTTCGATAAATATGAAACAACGCCTGAGGTAAAAGTAACTCTGCCGTAACAATAAATCGAAGATATGGTATTAATTGGCAAGATATGCCTATCTTTTTCAGAATAAAAATATATTGTATTCTCCTTTCGATTAAGAATACCATTTTTTATTAAATAAAAATCTTGTTTCATTTTTTTACACCCAGCAAAAATCGTAATAACTACATTTTTTACAATATGGCTTTTTTTCTGGTTGAGGTATAAGCCCATTAACAATTTCTTGTATATTTTGGAATATATTTTCTAATTCTTTCTCCCTTTCTTCATTTAGTATTACTTCTTCTGTTTTTTTGATAAGGGGATAATCTAAGATGCCTTTTGCAATGATATCCATTTCTTTTAATCTATAAAGGTAGAAAAGTAGTTGGTACGTAGATGAAATTTCCATTTTTTTAGACTTCTTTACTTCATATATTACCAAATCATTTTTCTTTTTTATTAGATCGATTTTCATTCCTGGTAAATTTACTTCTTTTATATTTCTTTGATGAACTGATTCATGTATTATCTTTCCGTCTTTAACAACATCTGACGAATGTTCCATTGTTTGAAACTTGGAAAAAAGCCAAAGCTTGGTTTTACAAATAAAGTAGTAATTTATTTCTGTGCCTGTTATTATATCGATCATATTAAATTATAACTATTGTAACTATATCATCCTTAAATCAAAATTAGAAAACTCAGATTTCAACTTGTTTGTATCGATTCCATCTTTGAATGAATAGTACTCTAAAAATTTATCAGTAGATATAATAGCGTTAAACTTTTCATCCAGTTTTACAACTTGATTATACAACATATGATCCAATAATGATATGTCAGTTTGATAAATTTTTATATTGTTAATACCTGCTACGAATTGATTGTACAAGCTAGTTACCTTTTTCCTGATGTACTTGTCTTCAAATTTATCGGTTGAAGTAAGGACATTTTTCCATAATTCATATATACTCTTAGTGTAGACTTTATTTTCTTGTATTATCTCATTTACTACCTCAAATTTCTTGATATTCCCGTCTTCAACAAATGATTTTAGGTAACATCTATCCTCAGTAGATAGCCATTCTAAAGGTATTTTTTCATCAATAAAAATATCAATTTGTTCTATTTCTTTTTCTATTACGTCAACCATATCGTTTACCGATTTATAATGGAGTTGATTTATTTCAGTTATGACTGAATTGTAAGAATCAGACCCTATTTTCTTTACTTCTTTGGCCAGTTACCCATAATAATCGTCAAATTTTTTATATTTTAAAATCTCATGAAGCTGTACAGGAATATATTTTTTTAGAACTCTATATCTAGAACTTTTTTTTGGAGAGTATATTTTAGTAACATCATAAGTATCGCCCTCTTTGTATTTGATTACAAACAGCTTAGAAATGCCTGATTTTTTTGTATTGCACTCCCTATTGATCCTACCAGAAATCTGCTCAAGACTCTCTAATATAGAATAGTCTCTAACACCAAAATCACAATCTATATCCATACCTGCCTCTACAGACTGTGTTGAAACTAAGATTGTATTCACATTGGTATTTTTATCCTTAAACTCTTCAATTATTTTTTTTCTTCGTAAAGTGTGGATAGTTCCATTTAAAAGATAGAACTTAAAATTTTTAAAATAGCTGTCCTCCTTTAGATTATCGAAAACTTTTCTTGAAGTCCTAACTGTATTAAAAGTTAGCAATATTTTGACTTTTTTATCCAAATAATTTGTATCTATCTCTTCAATAACTAGTTTTTTTATACCATCTAAGTCTTTTATGTCATATCTAAAAACTACAGAATTTCTTTCAAGAAGCGGATGATTAAAGTATTTACTTGGATCTTCACATATTTCTGGAATTGCCACATTATCTAAAAAATAATTAAAATTGGGCAATGTTGCGCTCATAATTATATAATAGATATTCAAATTTTTACTAGTTTCATTTATAAAATCATAAAATACCCTTAAATTCTTATCACTCAAACTTTGTATCTCATCTATTACAACAACACTGTTGCATAGATTTGCTATTTTGTATCTATTATCTCTCTTATTCTTGATAAATGAATTGAAGAAGTTCACATTGGTAATTATGTTGACGCAGTTATTCAAGAAATTGTCATTTTGAATTATCATTAAATGTTGCAGGCCTGAAATTGAATCATTATCTGTTTTAAATTTGTCAAAATAAGCTCTTGAGTAAATATCTGAAACTTTACCAATTTTATTAGAGAACAGAGATGGATCAAAAAAAGTTTCATTGATCACCTTGCTATTCTGCTCTATTATGTTGATAAATGGAAATACGTAGAATACCCTTTTTACATTATCATCATGTTCTAAAATGTTGAGGGCCAGTTTCATCGATATGTTTGTTTTGCCCCCTCCTGTAGGTACAGCTAACATAAATATTTTATTGTTTTCATTCAACAATTTTTTTATTCGATTGTTACATTCAATCAATATTTCGCTGCGTAAATCATTGATGTTTTTTATTTCCGAGAGAATCTTTAACCCCCTTCTACCTATATCTTTATTGTACTCTATTCTAGAAAACGATTGTACCATTTTTTTTCTAGTTTCAGTATCTATCATATTCAAATTATAAAACTCATTCAAATTATTTGTATAATGAAAGGTAGAATATGAGTCACTCATAACAAGCAACGAATAAATTAGTTTCACAAGTAAAAATAATCTTTTCCAATCGAAATTAGGATTGTCCCAGAATTCCAACATAGTTTTTTGATCTATGGTAGCATTGCCAATATTTGTCACACTAAAAATCTTTTCAGTTATTTCTTTTTCTATTTGATCTTCTTCTTTAATTTTTCCATTAAAGTCTCCCAAGGGGCTATGGTGAAAATTTACAGCGGTAGAAAATAAATGAACTACATAATCCAATCTTGGAAACTTTTTAATCAAAAACGATGTCAGAACCTTTGAAGAATAATAACTGTGTCTTTTATCTCCAGAAACATCAATATTTTCAACATTTGCTTTTTGAAAATTTGGATTTATTTTGCCTATGTCGTGATAATGTACAATATATGAAATTATTTCCTTGACAGTATCTGTATTTTTATCAGTAAATATATTGGATATCATATCATCTATTATAGATTCCAATTGCAATTTTTCAATTAGATATACAAAATATTTAGAACATAAAAATGAGTGATCTTCTAAAGATTCAAGAGAGTTTTCATAAATATCTTTTTTTTTATGGGCCGACCCGTAGATTTTAGAGGGTATCAACGAATAATCAAGTGATTCAACTATTTGTTTAAATGTCTTAAAAAACATAGTAGGCTCTATCCCCAGAAAAGATGAATTCGTCAACGTTATTAACGTTTATTTTTACCTCGTTTTCAGGTATTGCCATCAAACGGTAGGTATATTTAAAGTTTTCATCAAAACCTGAAGGAATCATCTCCAATTTAAAGTTTGTTTTATTTTTATCTGAGATTAAATCAAATGGCATTATACTATGGCAATTTACAAAAGTTTCAGAACTTTTAGTTAAATCTTCTAAAGCTATATATTCTATATTTGCAGGGAACTCATTTTTTCCAAAGTATGGATTAAAAACAGATTTATTGTTCATTATATTTTCTATTATTTTTTTATGATTCTCGTTTTTCTCATTTAAAACTAATCCAATCTCATAATCTGGATTCATTAATACTTGTTCCTTGACTATAACGTTTGGAGAAGGTGAATCTTTTCTGTTATTTAAAAAGCTATTTAGGCTATTGTATGTGACAATGAATTTGCTATCTTTTTTATTTTTAGGCATTATAAAAATTTTTATATCGCTCAATTTTTCATAATATTCAGGGACTGTATCACTGCCCGAATAACCTTTAAGTCCAATTATGGCCCCAATGATACCCAGTAAGTGTGGTTTAGATATAATAGAATATGTGTTTTTAAACAGATTGCTTGAAGATTGATTGAAGTGTGCAAAATTCCCATACAACCTAAACTTTAACAGTTTCATGACATTGCCCTCACTCTTTTCTAGATGATTAAAAATGTTTAATTTTAATCAACACCTCTATTAACTACCTTGCAGTAATGATTTTCTTTGATCTTTACGTCATTCTTAATTAGATTCATTACTTTAGAGTAGTCAACAATTATTTCATTGTTCTCTTCAAAGATATCCACTAATGAGTTTAGATTATTGAATATTTTGTCTTTTTTGTTTTCTAACCAAATAAAACTCACAGTTTCAACGCCGAACATAGTTGTAGAAACAACCTCGCCCACAGAGTATTTCAATGCCTCAGTTAATTTAGTGATATCTGTATCTGTTATCTTTATACCTTGTTTCTCTGCAGAGTTCATATTCAAGCAAATATCGTAAACATAGTAAACATCGTCCGCCCTAGATTCTTCGCCTATTGTAGTTTGTTGAGCATCTTGAGTTTTTTCACTTGGATTTCTGTAAGGAGACAGTATACTTGAAACATAAATATTGGATTTTTCATACTTGTTTATTCCATAACTTATTTGACAGGGGCCTGTAAGGGATATGTTACTGTCCACTGCAAAAACTACTCCAAAAAGTCGAACGTCTATGAAATTTAAAAGATTGTCAAGTATTTCTTTTTCATCTTTGGGTAATTTATCAACTTTACATTTCTTCAAATAGTTTTCTTTTAATGTGAGATATCTTTGTTTTAAATTTCCATCTTTTTCATGAAACTCTTTATCCCTTTGGACAAAAACAGACTCTGTTTTTGAGAGATATTCTCTAATACAGTATTTAAGGGCTTTGTCTGTTGCAAATATCTTGCCATCTGGCAATCTTCTGGGAAGCCCGTCAAAGCTAGCATTGAAATTTGCGTTCTTTGCATTTATTACTACAATTCCATTATAATTCATTTATTCCACTTCCTTGTTTTCTTCTTCTAATATTTTTATTTCTTTTTTAGATCCGTATAAATAATTTTTATCAAAATATCCCGTATAAAGAGGGATTTTGTTGTTCTCATAAGAGTCCAAAAATTCATAAGCCAAAACACTCTTCATAACAGTTTGAAATTTGGGATTTCTATCTATATACTCATTATATGAGTATTTTTCAAGGACGTCTAATAATCTCTTTTTTAAGTATTCCATATTATGCACATTCAAGGTATATTTTGTAAAAAGATCCAGCCTATTTTTTATTGATTCACTGTAACCTAGCAAATAACGAAACAGTTGGCCCATTAGATAGCTAGCTTCGAAATCATTTTCTATATTTATTTTCTCTATATCTTTCAATTTTTTTTCTAATATTTTATACTTATCCAAATATATTCCTCCATTTGGTTCATTGTGTAAATATTTGTAATAAACAATTAAAAATTGTCTAATCTTGTTACTGCCAAGTTTCATTTCATCTCTTAAATTAATATTTCTAACCATTTCATATAATAATTCCGTAAACATCTTTGAATAATTGTTATCAATAAAAAGAGAACTGTCTTGATAAAAAATATAATTTCTAATTATGAAATTGTATTCTAGAATTTTTTGTTGGATAAAAGGATGAACTTTTATTAAATTCTTTTTATCCGTTTCAAATAGAGAAGGAGCAAGTGTATTATTGAAAAGATAGTTTAAATCTGCTAAAAAAACTGATTTATTCTTTTCATTTGTTATTGTATAACTTTGACTGGTATTTGAGTTATGAAACCTGTAGTATAATGAAATGTTTTTTATATTTGTTGGAGCATTTGGACACTCCATCTCATAATTAAAATTAGAAACATATCTAAATTCTATATTATCTAAGCTAGGGCCTGTTAAGATCATTACATAGTCAAATTCTTTAAAATTATTTTTTTCATAAAGCTTTTTTAATATCTTCAAAATTCCGGGAGGGTCGCTTGCGTAGTTTTTATAATCTTTTTGATTAAATAAATCTTGCCTGGTAGGAAAGACATAACGGTAAAATTTGTATGATTTTAAATATTCAAAGAAATAATACAGTTGCATGGAGCATTCTCTACAAATATTATAATTTTCAGAACTCTTTGACCTCAAATTAGTTTTGTATCTTGTTGGATTTCTTAATAAGTATTTTCTTTCCTTCCCAACGTCAAAGGTATTGCCATGAGTAAGGACATATAACTGATCATTTTTTTTACAGGCATTACATTCTCCTACATATGAGTCATACTTTAGTATTTTATCATTTACATATTCTTTAAATAATTCTAAGTATTGGCAAATATTATCCCCATCTACTAAAAAAACGATATAATCATTTTTATTTAAATCGTATTCTTCATTGGAAAAATCTTCAAAGAAGGATACAACATATTCTATTAGTTCTGGAAATTTTCTGTAATACTCAGTCTCTACACTGCGTTTTTTAAATTCTACAATTTTTTTAGAAGGAAATTCTATAGTTGTAACTTTTTGATTAGATTCATTTGATATTTTTTCATTGACAAAAGCATCGGTAATCTTAAAGTGAGTAGGGCTATGACTCATTAATGCATTACTACCGCCAATATTATTAGAATTGTTATGAGTAGGATTAATAAATTTTTCAGGTGTTAATAATTGCAATAGTTCTTCTCTTTTTGGATAGTTAGATAAAAAATCAATATCATCGATAGACTCTGTTATTGATTCGTAAACTAAACATACAGGTTTAATTTTCAAATATTTTTCATTATAACTGGGGGGCACAATTAGAATTTTATTATTTCTACGTTTTCCGTTTTGAGATTTATCCAGCAATACTGAATAATCTTCTTCTGAAAATAAGTTTATAATAAAGTTATACATTTGCACCTTACCTCATCATATAAATTCCAATAAAATTCAACATTCACCCGTTATCACCATCATCAATGACTTTAACCATACCAAATCCCATAGAATTTTTTTCACCAAAACCTGCATCATATCCTAACTTTATCAGATCGGGAGTTCCATAAACATTAAATTCGATATAGTGTGCTGTATGAAAAGTATTCTTTATTTTTCTTTTTGTACTTCTCAGTATACCTGCTATATCAAAATTCACTTTACAGTTTTCAATCTCCTTGCCATAATATAGAGAGTATTTCTTTATAAGATTTCTTTCTAGATTCTTGTAGAATTTTAAATCAGTTGGAGAAAGATCCCACGTCTTTAGTTTACCGTCCATATTTAGTTTTGTAGTAATACATATTGGGGATATTGTTCTAAATCTTATGGAATCATCGATTTCAATGTCTTTCAATAGTTCAACTGATTCTAAATTTAAGGGCACTCCAGCAATATGAAATGAAGAGTTTTGGAATAAGCCCTCGACAAAAGGAATAGAAATATCTTTTCTCGGGGATGAAAAGAAAAAGAAACAATTGTCTTTAATCAAAAGTCCTCTTTCGCCCATAGGGATAACTCCCTTTAAATCAGAAAATGTGAATAGTTTTATGTCTTTAGAATAATGAAGATACTCAGAGATATTGCTATCTGCACTTTGTATCGATGAGTAAATGAAAGAACCAATATAATAGTTGTAATTGTAAGGTATGAAGCTTTCTTTTGCTGAAAAGGTCAGTTTAAATCTCATTCACCATTTGTAAGTTTTCCACATATATAAAGATTTGGAAAAAAATGGCTGTGGGACATAATTATTTCAAGCTCTAGTCTTTGACAATTATCACATAGGCTCGATAGCCTATGTATTTCTTCTGGGCATCTACTTTTGCCCCATTGCCGTATGCACTAACCTTTCGCTCATAAATTTCTATAACTTCTTCACTTAGGTTAAACTGGCCATTAGATTTAGCCTCAATATTACGCGTCATAATAGGTATATACATAGAAATACTTATAAAGCTTAGGGTTATTAGTACCTCATGCTAACAACAGAAGCTGTCAGAAGGCGTATCCGAGAAGTAAAAGAATTCCTACCCTCTGAAAATAAAATCAAATCATCAGCATACAGAAACTGGCCCGAGTATGAGAAGGAGCTATCTAGCAGCATCCGAGCTGCATTCAGGAACATAAGCCCACTAGTCGATGAGGCAGTTTCTAGCATACAAGTAAGTAAAGGTAGAGGATCTCCCCGTAAACTTACCTTGAAACAAAGAGTGACACTTCTTCTAATAAAAGAGCTTGTCGGCCACAGCAACAGGATGATGGCCAATATGCTCGTTGTTTTTTCAATGCTAAATGACATAGATGTCAGTTACAAAACAATAGAAAGGCTGTATTCCGATCCAGAGGTAGCGCTTGCCATCCATAATCTTCACGTTGTGATACTGAAAAAGAAGGGAATAAAGTATGCCGACACATCTGGAGATGGAACAGGCTATTCCCTCACAATATCCAAACACTACTCTTCAGCGGTCCAGAAAAGGCGTGACAAGGTGAAAGAAGTTAAATATGGGGAAAATCAGCTTCGAAGAGAATATGTCTATAAGTTCGCACTTCTCGATCTAAACACTTTCATGTATATTGCATACGGAGCAAGCCTGAAAAGTGAGAAAGAAGCCTTTGAAAAGTCGATGGAAATGCTAGAGTCTCTTGATATAAAAGTAAAAAGCATTCGTCTTTACAAATATTACAGCTACCCATTCTACGTGAACAAGTTTCAAGATTCCAAGGTCTACATAATACCCAAGTCTAACTGCACAATCAAAGGGTCGCAAAAATGGAAGAGCACTTTGAAAGAGTTTCTAAACGATACGGAAAGTTACCTGCAAGAATACTACAGAAGAGAAAGCTCTGAAGCAGCTTTTTCTGCAGACAAGAGACGCTTTGGCTGGACAATAGAGCAGAGGCTCGCAGGAAGGATATACTGTGCCGCCTCCTGCATTGCGCTCTGGCACAATCTTTTGAATCTAAATACAGGCTAATTATGTCCCACAGCCGAAAAAAATAGGGAAAATATGGAAAAGATCTAATAAAATTACTGACATTAAATTAAGATCAACATATTAAATTCAAATCTGGAATAAACTAGCTTTTCTTAAATAAATAGTCATAATTCTTTTCCATTTCTTTTATTGGAAATTTAGAACTTACAAAAGGTTTAAACTTTGCGGTTGAATTATACAACAATTCAATTTGCTTAGAAAAGTTTAAATATTCTTTACCTAATTTCAATGTAAGGGCACATTATGAGGCCATCAAACATCTATATTAATAGTTTCTATTATAAAATGCAAAGTTATATCGATTTTTGTATTGTACTGATAACCGAAAAAAAATTAAAGTTGGAGATATTTTGGACGATAAAAAATCTATAGGGTTGTATGCAGCATCTTTAGTAAATGATGGTGATGTCGTAGGGCTTGGCACGGGTAGCACTACTGAATTTACAATAACTGAACTTGGAAGAAGAATTAAAGAGGAAGGCATCTCAATTTATGGTATACCTACTTCTTTTCAGGCTAAGCTTTCTGCTATGAATTCTGGAATACCATTATCAAGCCTTGATGAACATGATATTGACATTGCAATAGATGGCGCTGATGAGATAGATCCAAAACTATGCCTTCTTAAAGGAAGAGGAGGTGCATTGTTACAGGAAAAAGTAATTGATTACAGCGCAAAAAAATTCTTTGTAGTGTGTGAGGAGAAAAAACTAGTTGAAGAACTTGGAAAAGATTTTCCAGTAACTGTAGAGGTATTCCCTCTTGCCTATAGAAAAGTTTTCAACATATTATCTTCATACGGAAAACCAGTTCTAAGAATTGCAGAAAAAAAGGATGGGCCTGTTATAACAGACAATGGTAACTTTATAATAGATCTTTTCACAAAAGTTAAAAATCCTAAAGCTATTGAAAATGAAATTAACAACATACCCGGTGTATTCGAAAATGGAATATTCACTTCAAAGTGCAATGTAGTATTTATGAAAAATGGAGAAATAAAAACTCTAAGATGATTTTTATGGATTATTATAAAATAGATGGTGAGAAAATGAAAGAATACGCTAGGGAAATAAAAATTAATGTTCCAGAGAAAAGTGATATAGATAAGGGACTAATGGAAATTTTGAAGTTCTTTCTGGATACCGAATCAAAGATTAAAATATATCTTTATCTATTAAAAAAAGGAAGCTCAACTTATGATAGCATTGCAGAAGGAACCTCAATATATCCAAGCACGTGCCGTGAATCATTGGAATCAATGGAGCAGATTCAGGTAGTAAATAGGTCTGAAGGAGAACAGGAACGTTATACTGCTGTTCAACCTTCAAAACTTGTAGATAGAAAGATTGGAAAACTAGAAAAAGAACTTAATGATTTTCTTAGGCTTGAAGAAATACTAAAAAAAGAAAAGGAAATCAAAACACCGATCCTCCCTTTTAGAATTAAAATTGAAAGAGTTGTAAATTCAGAAGATAAAGATGAGGATTGAAATTTTTTGATAAAGATAGACAAAGAACTGTTGGAATTTATATCCTATGCCGCAAAAAATACCTATCCAAATGAATTTGCCGCATTTTTAAGAGATGAAGAAGGGGTAATATCTGAAGTTGTATTTTCGCCTTACAGTGTATTTGGAAATAGTTCGGCCACTATTTCTCATTTTAGCCTTCCAATTGATACATCAATTGTAGGGACTGTTCACTCTCACCCAACTAGAAATGGCTCACCTTCAGAAGGCGATTTAAGTTTTTTTTCACATTATGGTAAAGTACATATAATAGTCCGTTATCCTTATGAGAATGATGACTTCTTTTTTTATTCAAGAAATGGGGAGCGGCTAGAATATGAGGTCATATAATGCAAAACAAGGATCTTCTTCTTGACTCCCTTTCAAAATCTGTTTCAGATTTCGTTGAAGATAGAAAATTTATTCCTGTTTCTTTTTCTGGTGGTATTGATAGTTACATTACTGCAGCATTGGTCAAAAAGTATTCAACACCTATACTCTACACAGTTGGAAATGATCATTCAAAGGATATTTTTTATTCAACTATTGCATCAAAAGCTCTAGAGAGCTCCTTAAAGATAATTAATTTATCTGATAACGATATAATAGAAGGAATTGAAAAAACAATAGAAATAATTGGATCAAAAAATGGATTCGATGTATTGATAGGCTCTACTTTTTATATAGTTGCAAAAAAAATAAACAGAGACGGATTTGACATATGTATAGCAGGGCAGGGCGCAGATGAACTTTTTTTTGGTTATGATAAATATAGAAGAGCTTTAGAAAAAGGTGAAGATCCGAATCTTTTAAGGAAAAAAGATATTAACGAGTTAGAAGAAATAATCTCAAACAGAGAGTGTAAAATTTTTGAGAGTTTGGGTATAAAATTTAAATCGCCTTTTTTAGATAAGAAAGTAAAAAAAATCGCTACAGAAATTGATAGAATACTTAATCTTAAAGATTCAAATGACTACATAAGAAAGCATGTTTTAAGAGAGATTGCCTTTGATTTGGGCGCACCAATAGAAATTGTAAATAGAAAAAAAAAAGCTCTGCAGTATGGATCAGGAATTCTTGAAGATATAAGGCGAATAGCAAAGGAAAGAGGGCTAAGCCCATCCTTAAATGCATATTTGGAGTCTATTAAAAAAGAGTAAGTCTTTTATTATTTGTTCTCTTTATGCTATTATGGAACTTAAGGTAAAATATATCGATATTCAAGAAAAACAAGATATTGTTTTTTTGAATGTTAAAGATGCAATTAACGAAAGAATTGGCCCTGGGGAAAAAATTATCGTAAGAAAACCTAATTCTTCATATTCAGTTTCTGCTGTATTAACAAAATCTCTTATTAAGCAAGGTTATGTTGGCATTTCTAAAGAAAAATCAGAACACTACAACCACTTGGAAAACGATATCGTCGAAGTATTCCCGGACTCAAACATAGAGCTTGTTCAAATATCTAAAAAGAAAATGGATGGTAAAATACTGAAAAAGGATGAAATAACAAAGTTTGTTGGAGGGATAGTTAATGGAAATGTTGATACTGCAATGATATCTAGCTTTCTCACAATAACTCAAATACTTGGAACATCTCAAAAAGAAACAGAGTATCTTACAAGAGCAATGGCAGAAACAGGAACTATGATAAGATTTGACAAAAGCCCGATAATGGATGTACACAGTATTGGAGGAGTCCCTGGAAATAAAACTGCGCTACTTACAGTTCCAATAGTTGCATCTTCTGGACTTTTCATACCTAAAACTTCTTCAAGAGCAATAACCTCTCCTGCAGGGACAGCTGATGTTGTAGAAGTTATATCTCCAGTTGATTTTTCTCCAGACAAATTAAAGGAGATAGTCAAAACAACTGGAGGGTGTCTTGCATGGAGCGGAGTTTTGAATCTTACGCCTGCCGATGAAAAAATAGTTGAAGTTGAAAGAAAGCTACACATAGATCCAGAGCCTATTATCTTGGCAAGTGTTTTAAGTAAAAAATATGCAATGGGTGCAGAGTTTCTTTTGATTGATATTCCAATGGGCGATGGAACAAAGATTACCGAGTGGGAGAATGCGAGAAAACTTGCTTCAAACTTTACAGATCTTGGTTCAGCTTTAGGTATGCACGTAGATGTTGCGGTAACATATGGAGGGCAACCAATTGGAAATGCCGTTGGCCCTGCTCTTGAAGCAAGGGAAGCATTAATAGCTTTAGAGAGAAAACATAGTGGAAGTCTTGCACAAAAAGCCATAGGACTAGCTGCAATACTACTCGAGCTTGGAAAAAAGGCAGAAGTTGGAAAGGGTAAGGAGATGGCAAGAAAGATTCTTGAAAGTGGAAAAGCTTTGGAAAAGTTTAGAGAGATAATTGATGCCCAAGGCGGAAACTCTGAGATAACACCTGACGAAATACCTGTGGGAAAATATAAAGAAATTATATTGTCTGAAGATTCAGGATATATAACTAAGGTCAACAATGACACTATTGTAAAAGTTGCAAAGATATTGGGGACTCCATCTGATAAAGGCGCAGGGTTAGTTCTAAACTACAAAGTAGGAGAGCGTGTTGAAAAAGATGAGGTCATAGTTGAGCTTTATGCAGAAAGCAAGGAAAGACTTTTATCCGCTAAAAGATTTTTAGCTTATAATAGAATATTTCAGACTGAAGGAATGATTCTAAAAAGATTTCCAGGACTTAAGGTGATTTGATGGATCCACATTATGAAAATCTTAAACATAGAAGACTTTTAGAAGATGCAAGAAGAAAAAGAGAAGATGGCATAATTTTATTTTTCACAATGTTTTTATCATCATTATTTTTGTTTAGAGTTGGATTTGGCTCATCTGTTCTTCTTATTTTTGCCGGAACAGTTATTCTAATGCTAGGTATATTTCTCTTCATGTATGAAGATTCTAAAAGCACAGAAATACTTGAAAGAGCATCCAAAGTAGAAAACCCACCTAAAAGAACAGTTGAAAGAGAAGTAGATAGTACAATAACTGACCTATTGATTGAAATAATGTCTTACTTGATGAAAAAATGACTGAACTAGTATCCATTAGAAAAGCTATAGACTACGAGGATAGTCTTCCAGAGGCAATTGATAATGTCCTAAGAGATTTGGGCGGTATTGAAAGATTTGTAAAAAAAGGAGACATAGTGGCTCTAAAGCCTAATTTACTTGTTTTCTCTTCCCCTTCAAAAGCTATAGTGACAAATCCACATTTTACTTTTGAAGTTTTTAAAAAAGTATTAGAAGCCGGAGGAAAACCTTTTGTTATAGATAGTCCTGGCAGTGGCATACCTTTCACAAAAAGGTCTCTTAATTCTCTTTATCGATTAACAGGTTATTCGGAGGTCTTTAAAGATTATCCTGATTGTCTAAATTTAGACACTTCGAAAAAAATGGTAGATATAGAAAATGGACTTATTTTAAAAAGTGTTAATATATTAAAACCTTTACTTGATGCAGATGTCATCATAAATCTACCTAAAATGAAAACTCATTCTTTAACATTTATTTCAGGAGCTGTAAAAAATATGTATGGATCAGTTCCAGGAATGGAAAAGACAAGATACCATTCAAGATTTAAAGATGTGCATGATTTTTCCAGAGCCTTACTTGATGTCTCTAATGTTACAAAACCCAATCTAACACTGATGGATGGGATATTATCTCTTGAAGGAGACGGCCCAGCCATGAGGGGAGTTCCAAGAAAAACTGAAATTATCTTAGGTTCTAAAGATCCCCTTTCAATGGACTTTGCCATATGTAAATTGATTGGATTGGAATATAAAGAAATACCTTACTTGAAAGTTGCGATAGACAATAACATATCAGACGGTACTTACAATCTTAAAGGAGATATACCTTCAATAGATAATTTTGTTCTTCCAAGAACGTATCATGGAAAGCTATCTCTTGATCCAGTTTCATTGTATAATTACTTTGTATTTCCTATTTTCTCGAACTTTTTGATTGAAAAGCCCAAAGTGATAAAGCAAAAGTGTATAAGGTGCGGCATTTGCGTTAGAAGTTGTCCAGAAAAAATAATTACAATGGATAAAATTTCAGCAAAGATAGACTACTCTAAATGTATTAAATGTTACTGTTGTCATGAGCAGTGTCCTGAAGGCGCCATTGACCTTAAAAGAATTATTCTATAGAAATTCTTTTAAATATAGGTGATAATATTTTTTTGGTGATAAATTGAAAGAAGAAGTATTCTATGGAAAAGGCATGAGAAAAATAAGATCAGATTATCCAGAAATCTATGACGCTGTTATAAAATTAAATGAAGCTGTATTTACAGGAAAGGCTTTGGACTATAAAACTCAAAAGCTCATTGCAATAGGTATTGCAGCGTCAAGATGCGACGAAAGCGCTACTGAAAAACAGATGAGATCTGCGATGAAAGAACTGAATGTTACTGGTGAAGAGATAGCAGACGTTTTAAGAGTTGTTCTCTTATTATCAGGCATGCCATCTTTTACCAAAGGCATGAGAATTTTGGAAGAAATAGAAAAATAAATAATATTTTATTATTTTTATGTACAGAATAGGTTTTCACGTATCAATCGCCCAAGGTTTCTTAAACGTCTTTGAAAGTGCTAAATTGCTAGGCGCAAACTGTTGCCAGATATTTACCCATTCTCCAAGAAGCTGGAAATTTAAACTGGTATCTGAAGATATTGCCAAAACATTCAAGAATATGTATAGACAAAAAGATATTAAACCTATAGTTGTTCATGATTCTTACTTACCAAATCTTGCTTCCAATGACTTAGAGATGAGAGAAAAATCTATAGATTCTATTAAAAAAGAGTTTATCTGTTGCAACAGAATGGGTTTGGAGTTTTTGAATATTCATCCAGGAGCTCATAAAGGGCAAAGCAAGGAAAAAGGACTTTTGCAAATATGTGAATCTCTTAATTCAATAAAAGAGCATGCAGAGAATGTAACCCTTCTTTTTGAAAATACTTCAGGCGGCGGCTCAGTTTTAGGATCGACATTTGAAGAACTTAAATTTCTTATTGATGGCATTGATTTTAACTGTGGAGTTACATTAGACACTTGCCATCTATTTGCGTCGGGATATGATATATCTAATCGAGAGACGCTTGAAAATACGCTCTCACATTTTGATAAAAAAGTAGGTCTAGAAAATCTAAAACTTTTACATTTAAATGATACAAAAGGTGAACTAAGTTCAAAAAAAGATCGACACGAACACATAGGTTTAGGCATGATCGGTGTGGAAGGTTTTAATGCTATAGTAAATCATGAATACTTAAAAAACATCCCAATGATACTGGAAACTCCCGTAAATGAGAAAAGAGGAGATATAGAAAATATTATTTTTTTGAAAAAAATGATAGAGACTTAAGATTTTTGTAACTCTGAATATTTTTATTCCCATGTTTCTTCTGCCATTCTTCTAATGGAATTGCATATTCCTTTTCAATTTTCCCTCTGTGAAGGCTGTTATATGTACAAAAAGGGATTACCTTACCGCCTGGGACAGCATAATGTATCGCACATCTTTTTACTCTTTCAACATCAAAATTATAAGGATCTTGGAAATGCATACAACCTATTAGCAATGTGTTGTAACTAAAGTCTGCTAGAGCATCAACATCTCCTTCTCTCAGTACGCTCAAAAGAAGTCTGTTAATATCAAGATTTTTAGGTTTTCTCTTTCTATCAACTAGATAAGGGAAATCTTTTGTTATCTTTGCAATAGCCATGGCTTTATTTATTTTTCCACCATTTATTATTTTTTCAGTCATGTCGTCAAGTAAAGAAAAGAATCCCTCTACGTCGACGAAATGTGTTATGGGAACCATTTTTCCTTCATCATCAAGAAAAACATATGTGGCCACTCCACAGTGCTCATGACAGGTAAATTTTACTTGGGGTTTATTTCGCCAAGCTTCGATAAAATTAGAGAAAGAATTAACACAAGGTGCAGAATAAAAATCTTCTGCTAAAATTTCACCATTTGTTTGCTCTTCAACAATTTTGGCAAAGTCAGGTATAGTAATTCTCATCTTCTCTAGTTCTTCTTTATCTATTCTACCGGAAAATGAGACCGGTTGAAAGTTTATTCCCCTTATTACATCCATATTTTTAATACCAAACTGGATTATATCGTTTACCTGATCATCATTTATTCCCTTAACCAAAGTAGGCACCAAAACAACACTTGTTAGTCCAGATTTTCTAAAATTTTCCAAAGCCTGAAGTTTTATTGGAAGCGCATTAAATCCTCTAGCTGGAAAATATGGTTTCTCGTTTACTCCATCAAATTGAAGATAAACAGTATTAAGCCCTTTTTGTCTCAACTCTTTGCAAAATTCCAGATCTCTAGATAATCTTACTCCATTAGTTGCAATTTGAGCAAGCGTAAATCCCAATTTTTTTGCTTCTTGGACGATTTCAGGCAGGTCATCTCTTATTGTTGGCTCACCACCTGAAAATTGGACAGCCATACAAGGCACCGGTTTTTCATTTCTTACAGATTTCATCATTTCAATAAGCTCTTCTTTGGAAGGCTCAAGAACATATCCTGCAGTCTGAGCATTTGCAAAACATATGGGGCATTTCATATTACATCTGTTGGTAACATCTATATTACATAAAACTGTAGGTGTAAAATGTTCCGAACATATTCCACAATCAAGCGGGCAACCATCCTTTACTTCTCTGTGAGGATTATCTAATTTTGATCCATCATAGTGATATTTTTTTACCTTTTTGTACATTTGATAATCTGACCAATAAATATCCTCGAAATTACCATGCTCAGCGCAGCTCTTTTTAATAAGAACTTTGCCCCCCTCTTCGACTATATCTGCATCAATTACAGTATAGCATAAAGGACATATTGATTTAGTTTTATCGATTAATTCTGACATGGTATACACCAGTAAAAGTTCCAGTAGGCTATCCTAAAATTATATTTAAAAGCCTTTGCCCAGATTTTACATATCAATTATTATTTTTACCAATTTATTTTTTTTATATTTTCCATTCCGGATTCAAAAGCACTTATATTTAGGTCAAGCATTTTTGGTATGCTATCTTTAATTGAGTCTTTCATAGAACCTTTTGAGATAATATCGCATATCTCACAAAAACCCCCTAGCATAACTATATTTGCTACAATCTTGGTTCCAAGTTCTGATGCTATTCTTGTTGCATTAAGTTCTGCAAGTTTGAAATTGCCACCAATCTTTTTGTCAGGTATCAGCTCTGGATCATAAATAATTATTCCTTGATTTTCAGTCATTGGGGCATATTTTGAAAAAGCCTCTTGACTCATTATAATCGATATCGATGCCGATTCAACTTTGGGATAATCAATCTCTTCATCTGAAATAACTATCTCCGAGCGTGACGATCCTCCTCTGGCTTCAGGTCCATAAGATTGAGTTTGCACTGCATTAAATCCATTCAATACTGCAGCCTTGCCAACTATAACTCCCGACAAGACAATACCTTGTCCTCCAAATCCACTTATTCTAATTCCTGTCTTCATTTTAGTTCACCACAGAATCTTTTGTATTTTGTACCAAAGTCTTCTTTGTCAGTATTTACAAGCTCGCCTATAACCATCTTATCGGTAGTATTACCTTCCGCCAATATTTTTTCGTAAAGCTTAACATTAATTGTAGATTCTTTCAAATGCTTTGTCATATCAAGAGCTGTACCCATTTTGTTTAATCTACCATAAAAAGTAGGACATGGAGATAAAACTTCAACAAAGGAAAATCCAGGCTTTTGAAGGGCATTTTTTATTGAACTTATACATTGTCCAGGGTGTGCTGTAGTCCATCTAGCCACATAAGGGGCCCCAATAACTTTTGCAAGAATTGAAAGATCAAAAGGATATTCTATGTTGCCATAGGGGGTCGTTGATGTTTTTGATTTAATTGGAGTTGTAGGTGCAACTTGTCCCCCTGTCATTCCATAGATAAAATTATTTATTGAAATAACTGTTAAATCAACATTTCTCCTTATTGCGTGTAAAAAATGATTCCCCCCTATTGCACCACAATCACCATCTCCTGTGAATACAATAACATTCAAATTGGGGTTTGCAAGCTTAACGCCTGTGGCATATGCTATTGCTCTTCCATGCAATGTATGAAGGCCATCGGAATCAATGTACCCTGGTACACGTGAAGAGCATCCTATTCCAGATACAAAAACAGTAGTGTCAATATCAATATTTAAATCATATATTGCTCTAAGGGTAAAGTTCATCACTCCACCTATACCACATCCTGTACAGAATATTGTTGGAAACATACCTTTTCTAAGATATTTTTCTATTATTTTTTTGTTAGAAATAAAGCTCAAGGTTTTACCTCCCCTATATACTTAAAAATTTCTTTCGGCGAATGAATAGCTCCACCTATTCTTGGTGCAAGTATAACTTTTACATCCTTTCCAACAACTTCCCTTATCGGATGTATCATCTGTCCAAGATTCATTTCAGGTACAATAACTGTGTGGACATTTTTTAAAAGCTCTTTTATCTTTTCATAATTAAAGGGCCATATAGTGATTAGTCTTATATGGCCAACTTTTATACCCTTTTCCCTGGCCATTTTAACAGCACTTGCTGCAGGTCTTGAAGTTATTCCGTATGATATTACCATTATTTCAGCATCATCAATCAAATAATCCTCATAATACCATACATTATCAATATCATCTAATATCTTATCGATTAATCTTGTGACTAGATCTTCATGAACTTCAGCTGATGTTGTTACAGGAAAACCCCTTTCATCATGTGTTAGTCCTGTAATGTATGTTTTATAACCTAGTCCAAAGTGCTTGAAATTGGGAATTTTGGAAGATTTTTTAAAATGTTTTCTATAGGGTTTAAAATTATCAGATTCTATATTGGATTTTATCTTTTCTTCAACTTTAATATTTTTTACTTCAGGCAATACTACTTTTTCCCTCATATGTCCTAGCTCTGCATCAAGAAGTACTACAACCGGAACTCTATAGTCATCAGAGAGATTAAATGCTTCTATAGTAAGATCAAGTGTTTCTTGGACTGATTTTGGCGCCAATGCAATAATCTGATGGTCTCCGTGTGTTCCCCACATAGTCTGCATTATATCCCCTTGTGCTGCCTCTGTAGGTTGGCCTGTGCTTGGACCTCCTCTTTGGACATTTACGATTACGCAAGGTGTTTCAGCCATACATGCATAACCTATACACTCCTGCATTAGAGAAAAACCAGGGCCGCTTGTTGCTGTCATTGCCCTTACTCCTGTACACGAAGCCCCAATAACAGCAGCTATACTTGCTATTTCATCTTCCATTTGCACACAAACTCTGCCAAGTTTTGGCATCCATATGGCCATTCCTTCGGCAACTTCAGTAGCAGGAGTTATAGGATAACCAGCAAAGAATTTGCAGTCTGCAAGCAATGCACCATAAACTGTTGCTTCATCGCCTTGAATAAAAAGATCTTTCTTGCCAACAAGTCTAATAATTTCATTTGTCATCTTTATCCTCCACAATAATCGCAAAATCAGGACACATAAGTTCACAAAGGTGGCATCTAATACATTTTTCAGGAAAATTCACCTCAGGAGGAAATACGCCTCTTTTGCTAAGCTTTTGAGATTTTATGTATACTTTCTTGGGGCAGTATTCTATGCACAATAAACAACCTTTACAATAATCTGTATTGATATGAATCAGAAAATCACCTTGTCAATATAATAGAAAAGAAATAAACTATTTTTATAAAGTTTATCGTCATTGACAAAAAGAATCTATCTTCCATATTCCATATGGGCCTTTGTTAGATGCCTTGCTGCCAAAGCCCCTATTAAAGATATCTCACCTGCCAAGACAGCTGAAGCGCATATCTCAGAAAGAGCTTTAGCATTATCTCCACTGAATTTAGACCCTCCAGAGATTCCAAGAATGTCAAGGGCTTCCTTCTGCGTTTCAATTCTAGTTCCACCACCAACAGTTGCGACTTCAAGGGAAGGCAAGGTAACTGCAAAGTAAACTCCATTTTCATCTTTTTCAACTGTTGTAAATCCTTGACTTCCTTCAACAACTTGCGCTATGTCTTGACCTGTAGCCAAAAAAATTGCAGCAACAATATTTGCAAAATGAGCATTAAATCCATAAGAACCTGCTTGAGCCGAACCAATGAAATTCTTTCTATAGTTAACATCAATCAAAGTATCTGCGTCTGTCTTAAGCTTGTCCTTAATAATTTTATCAGGTATCATAATTTCAGCTGTTATGCTTTTACCTCTACCTTCAATTAAATTGATGGCCGAAGATTTCTTGTCTGTACAAAGATTACCTGAAAGAGATACGCATTTTATTTCAGGAAATTTATCTTCAATTACTTTTATTGCTGCATCAGTTCCAATTGTAACTCCATTCATACCCATAGAGTCTCCTGTATCGTAGACAAATCTCAAAAATAGATTACGCCCAACTAGGTATGGGACAATTTTTTGAAGTTTTCTAAATCTAGAATTTTTTTCACTTTCCTTTTTAATTTCGTCAAAATTACTGACAATAAATTCAGAAACCTTATAGTAATCTCTTGAAGATTTGAGTCTTAAAACAGGCGCTCTTGACATTCCATTTTTGAATATAGTGGTTATGGCACCGCCTGAAGCTGTAATAACTGAAGCTCCTCTGTTGGTACTTGCTACTAGAGCACCCTCTGATGTGGCCATAGGTACATAAAAGTTACCATTGGCATAGTTACCATTTACTTTTAAAGGTCCTACAATGCCCATAGGTACTTCTACAACACCAATCATATTTTCTATATTTTTCCCGAATAGATTTTCAGAATTTAAAGAATATTTGCCTATATGGTTTAAACTGATATTTCTTATTTTTTCTATAGCTGCCCTTCTTATCTCTACAGCTTCTTCTGTAGTTTCAGTGAAGTTTTCAATCTGATATATTTTAATCTTGCCGCTGATAACTTTTTTTAAAATTTCTTCTTTTTCCATCTAATCCACTCATGGATGTGCATATTTAACTATTGGCCTAAATTTATATCCATAACAAATTATGCCATCTTCATTATATTCCATAATCTTTCGTGTAACCATTTCAACATCCATTCCAATTTCAAGCTCTTCTGCACGGGCATCGGTTATTTGGGCAGTAATTATTGGCCCTTCAACAAGACCTATTAAGGCTACAGCATAAGGCATGTTATATTTATGTTCCTGTGGAGGACTATTGATATCTGTAAAAGATAGAATCTTTCCCTTTCCTATGAGGGCATAATCCTCACATTTTCTACTCCTACATTTAGGACAAACTAATCTATATGGAAAGGATATTTCTTCGCAATCACAGCACTTTGAACCCAAGAGCCTATATCTTCTTACTTGCTCTCTCCAGTGTCTTGGCACGTTCATTTAATCCCCCCTTTCAAGAACACATACAGACACTGTAGATCCACTACCACCAATATTTTCAGCTAATCCTTTTTCAGCATCTACTCGACCATCACCTCTAAGGCTATACACAAGCTCCCCTATTTGATATACGCCTGTTGCGCCAACAGGATGTCCTCTTGCCTTAAGTCCCCCATAAAGATTTATTGGTAGTTGTCCTCCGATATAATATTGGCCTTCTAATCCCATCTTTGCAGCTTCTCCTTTTTTTACAAAGCCAAGGTCCTCTAAAGATAGGGCGCTCATTATAGAAAAAGCGTCGTGAATTTCTGCTATATCGATATCCTTTGGAGTAACACCTGCCATTTTATAGGCTTTTCTACTTGCCTCAACTGCTGCAGAAAGAGTAGTCATTTGTTTTCTGTCGTGTACACCTAAGGTATCAGTTGCAAGTCCAACTCCGGAGACTATTATTGGTGCATCTGTAAATTCTCTTGCTTTTTTCTCTGAACATAAGATAACAGAAGCAGATCCATCACATATTGGCGCACAGTCCATAAGAGTAAGTGGATCTGCTATCATTGGAGAATTAATAACCGTTTGATGCGTTAACTCTTTTCTATACATGGCATGTTTGCTAAAAGGTGCATTTTTGTGAGATATAACTGGAAAAATTGAAAGATCTTCTCTTTTAACATTAAACTCATGCATATAGCGCCTCATAACAAGAGCATTTAGGGCTACAAAAGAAACTCCGTGAAAAGCTTCATAATCTCTATCTGAGGCATTTGCAAGAATTGATGTCGTTTTTGAAGGCAGGACATCTGTCATTTTTTCTACACCTGTTACAAGCACGCAATCATACATGCCTGACTTTATAGCCATATATCCTTCAATGAACGCCGCACCCCCAGAACCACACGCTGCTTCAATTTTGACTGCAGGAATAGATCCAAGCCCAGCAAAATCAGCTATCAATGTGCCTATATTTTCTTGCTCTATAAAAGGGCCAGATGACATATTACCTACATAAAGTGCATCGACATTATCTATCCCGCTATCTTCAAAAGCCATCCAGATAGATTCTATTGCAAGTTCTCTTAATGATTTATCCCAACGCTCTCCAACATTCCCAAGGCCAACTCCAATTACAGCTACATTATCGTTCACTTGCTCACATCCTTATCTTCTTTCTATACCTTGCATAACGAGCATAGTCAATTTCTTCTCTTCTTTCAATGTAAGATTTAACTGATGGTGCATTTGCTCTTCTATCATTTATTTTATCTGTTACTTCGATAGAAAATGAATCACTCCCAGCTCCAGATCCATAAGATGTACAAAATATCCTATCTCCCTCCTTAGAAATATCAAGAACTGAGGCAAGACCCAAAAGAGCCGAACCTGCGTAAGTATTACCTATGTAAGGCGATATTAATCCATCCATAATTTTTTCTTTTGGAAATCCAAGGATTTTTGCGACTTCTAGTGGGAATTTTCTGTTAGGTTGGTGAAATATAGCATAATCATAATCTTCTGGATTTGTTCCAAGCTCATCCATAAGTGCCTCTGAGCAATTGATCACATGTTTGAAATAGGAAGGTTCTCCAGTGAATCTGTTGCCATGTTTGGGGTAATGCTCATGCTGTCTTCTCCAAAAATCAGGAGTATCTGTAACGTATGAAACTGAACTTTCAATAACTGCAAGACTTTCTTTTGAACTTCCAATAATATATCCTGCACCACCTGCTGCAGCTGTATACTCAAGAGCATCACTTGGTGACCCTTGAGCAGTATCTACGCCTATCCCAAGGGCATAATTTGCCATTCCTGAACCAACATATGCAATACATGCTTGAACTGTTTCGCTACCAGCCTTGCATGCGAACTCCCAGTCTGCAGCATTAACAAAAGGTGTTGCTGCAATTGCCTCTGCAACTATCGTAGAAGTTGGTTTTACGGCATAAGGTTTAGATTCTGTACCAATCCAGACAGCTTTTAGATCTTTAGGTTCTATACCAGCTCTTTTCAAGGCATTTCTAGCTATTTCTATAGCTATTGTAACAGAATCCTCATCAGATCCTGGAACTGATTTTTCTCTAATCGGCACAAGATTTGGGTCATTGCCCCACACTCTTGCAATCTCAGTATTTTGAATTCTATATTTGGGTATATAAACGCCATAACCTACTATACCTACAGATTTATTAGGTTTCATTAAATTCCTCCTTTACAAAGACGACTTTCTATAGATAAAAGAGATAAACATAATTGCGATATATTAGAAGTAAAATAAAATATATATAAATATTTCGGTATTAATGAAATATTCTATCGGCAAAAACCGTTATTATTTAATTTCTTTTATGTAGATTGACTTTTCCTTGTTGAGATCAATATTGATATCGCCAAGATCGATTTTACCTATTATATTTGTACCATCAAATTCTTCACCGGTGGGGCCATATGACTTGTCATCCTTTAGCCTTACTCCTATGAGGCCTTTATGTTGCCTTGACATGTTTGTAACTCCAACGTCTCCTCTCTTTGATATGTCAATTGGTGTATTTTCAGGTACTAATCCACTTGCTTCAAAAGACCTTCCCTCAAATGCTACAAGAGATACCGTTGGATGTGCAAATTGTATGTCAAGCTTTCCAATTGGTTTATTAATAAGGCCTGTTATTTTTCTAAAGTATTTTACAGTTTTTGGAGCTTTGTCTTCAAATAGCTCAATTTCAACAATATTTTTTTTGTCTATGCCATATATCTTAACATTTTTGTTCTTAACTATGTCTGCTGTAAATGGAGGATCTTGATCTACCACTATCGCCTCATCAGAAGTATCGCCTTCCCTTTCTTGTTCGATTCCTTCTGCTTTAAGTTTATCTCCAACCTCCTTTTGTGTGAGTCCAAGAAGCATCAGAGTATGTGGGGAAGTCCTAACTGAAATTTTATCTCCCTTTTTTACCATATCAATTAATTCAGAACCCAACTCTATGATTCCGACAACTGAGTGATTAGGGGTTGTGATTCTTTCTTTTTTATATATATAGACAGTTCCTTTATCTTTTCCTTCAGTTCTAATAGAAACTGAGTTTTTCTTTCTTAAGTTAGAATTCTCACTTTCTACATCAAAACCTATCAATCCTTTTGAAGCTACATAAGATTCAGAAACCTCATCAATAGTTATTTGACCATCTTTAGCAAGAGAAAAAATATGTTCCATCCCCATTGGAGCGATCTCATTTAGTTTAATTAAAGCACAAGTAAATATTTTTTCACCATTTTTTGGTTTGTATAATAGATCAGTAGTAGTTTCAAAATCTCTTTCAACGCTAAAAACTTCAACAGGCTCTATTGAAACTATTTCATCTCCTTCTTCCATCATGGATAGAACGTGTCGTCCTTGAGTAATCTTTCCAAGAGGGTTATTGGTACCGTAATCTCCTTTGTGAGTTTTTTGTGAAAGAACTATGTAGGTAGTGTTATTATCGTATCCTGCAAGTATAAAACTAACATCCCATGGATTATATATCTGCTCTTCTTTAATTGGTTTTAGATTTGTAGGAACTGCACCTATTGCTATAAGTGTTGAAGTCTTCCATCGAACGTTCTTCTTTTCAAAATGCTTTGATATCTCCTTAAAGAGCTTTCCTTCTTCGGTATCTTTAATTTTTACCACAAAAGAGCCTTTACTTGTCGTTACGAGAAACTCATCAAGGTATGAGGATTTTTCAGTTTCTTTCTTGATTATGCCAATAGTTGATCCTTTTTGATAAAATATGTTGTTTTCAGAAAAGATTTTTTCTAATGTAACTCCTTCTTTTATCTCAGTTTTATTGCCATCAACCTCTATATGCATATTCATACCCTCATCAATACAATGTCTTTAATACTATTATCCTTTTTACCTTTGAATATGTCAAAGACTTCTCGTCTTTCTCTTCCTTTTGAGTTTTGATAAACAACAAGCCAATAGGGAAGGTAAATCTCTTCACTTTTCCATACTCTAGCATTTCCAAGGTATTCGATCCCTTTCGTGATATCATTTTTTGTTATAAGTGATTCTATTACTTTCCCCGATAAATCTTTACTCTTAACAGAAAGATCAAGTTTTTTAATTTTTTTATCTTCAAATCCCTTGACCAATTTGAATTTAATTTTTGGTTTAACATTTATAGTATTTCCATTTTGTTTGCATTCAATAAGATCTTTTGATTCAAGATTTGATAATAATGAGTGAGTTTTTCTTGTTGTGTGTCCTGTTTCCTTTTTAATCTCTTGCAGCGTTGGATTTTCTCTGTCAAGGAGATACTCCAAAAAGTTTTTTTCATCAGGTTTGAGCTTATAAATTTCTGAAAATCCTAAAGTCCTTGAAACTTTTCCTTCCCATGTTACAAGCTCCCCTGTAATCCCATCAAAAAAACATGACATGCTTTTGTAACTGCCTTTCTTTGGCATATAGTCAAAAAATACTCTGATCAACGGGTAGAATATAGGATTTATTTCCTTTACCTCCTCAGAGTGCAATGAAATCTTTTTTCTATTTTTGATGGCAATCTCTTTTATCTCTTCATAGCTTATTTCGCCCGATATAGCCGGTGCTATCCTTATGCCTCTAAAATCAGGCTCTATAAGATCTTGATAGTCAGTTTCAAAATTTTCTAAAACTTCAAAATTTTCTATAAACTCTTCATTTTCATCTATTGAAGGTATCTCTATTGGAATTCGTTTTAATACTGGTTTTGGCTCTACATATTCGGACTCCGTTAAGTCAAATTCCCCTTCTAGTCTCAACTCTTCTACTATATCTTCAAATGAAAAGTTAAGTTTGTATTCCTCATTTGCTATGTTTACTACTTCTTCCATTTCTATAACAGGTCTCTTCTGACGGTACTTTTCCAAAATAAGATTTTTGACGTTTCTTTTCATAAGATCTGGGTCAATGTCAAGCATGGGGTGTCTTTCTCTTCCCTCATGTTGACTTATCCTTGGCCGTACAGATATTAAAAATGCTCTTGAAGTCAACTCTTCTTTATCCCCTATTATAGCACTACCTATAGGAAGTGAACGTATGAATCTAAAATCAGCAAGTTTGTTTGGAATTTCTGAAGGCATTCTTTGTAAAACTGCCTTTATGTCGTCTTGATAAACTAGCTTGTGACAGATAAGTAGGTCAACTTGGGACAGTATTCTTGAATCAATCGCCGAGGGTTGTTGAGTTGCTAAAACAATAGAGCATCCAGGCTGTCTTCCTTGTCTAACATACTCTATAAGGCTATCTGTTGCAGCTGTTGCCCTTCCTCCTCTTGGCACAAGAATATGGGCTTCATCTATCATAAGCCATGTCACAGGCACATTACCAATTAAATTAATATCGCCCATAGCTTCTTGTCTTGAGATAACCTTCCTTGCGTTTAAGATATTCCTTGAAAGAAGTCCAACTACAAGAGCTCTGACGTTATCCTCTAAAAAACTAACATCAATCACAGAGACTTGACCTCTTTTTGAAAGATCGTTTAACTTTGTTCCATTCTTATCAAAAATTCCCCATTGGATTGCCCCTGTAAGTCTTGCTGTTAATGCTCTCCTAGTGTTCTCCTTAAAACCTCCTTCTCTAGAAGATACACTTTCTTCAGTTTCAATAGTTTTTATCATTTCTTCAATGCCATAGCCATCACCTAGGCCAGAGATAAATTTTCCATCGGTAGTTGTATATCCGTCCCTAGTTTTTTCTATGACTCTTTCAATTAAGAGGCCCATAGTATCAAATCTTTCGATATCAAAAGTAAGACACCAATCTTCTACCCTTAATTCTGATGGTTTAATCTTAAAGATATCATCCCATGTTTCTTTAGGTGCTTTTTTGACATAACCTTTTGGGATAAAGACTTTAACGTTTTTAATACCTGTGGACCTTAATCCCCATTTCTCAAGTAGTTCTGCTTCATTTGAGACTTTGTTCTTCTGCTTCATACTCCAAAAAATACCCATGGGATCTATTATTACAATACCTACAGCATCATTTTTTAGAGCCATCTCTTCAACAATTACTCCAAGCGTGTAGGACTTTCCACTACCTCGCATTCCACATATGAAAATCGCATGAGGACTTATACTGTCAAGAAATAACTTTCTATTGAAGTGATTTTGCCATTTGTTACTTGATTCATTTATTTTTCCAATATAAAGAGCAGCTTTACTTCCATATTTTTCGAGTATACTCTTTTTTCTACCGACGTATGATCCTTCTCCATCATGGAGAAGCTCTAAGCTTTCATCAATATCTATCATGTTCACTAAAAAGATATAAAAAGGTACATAATTAAAACCTTTTCGGATTTCATGGATATAATTTCTAAGATTAAGACGTCTAATGGAACTATAAAAACTCCTGCTCTGTTACCTGTGTGTGCCCTTACCTATGGTGTATGGGATGTATTTATTGAAGAAAAAGTAATTCCTCCTTGGAAACTTTCAGAGGCAACTATGTTTTCTTTAGAGTATGTAAGGAACACAAAATATGAGGAAAAAGTTTCAGATGGATTTCACAAACTTTTTACAGAAAAAAAACCGATATTTGTTGATTCTGGAGGCTTTCAATCAATGAAAAAAGGAATTGAAAGAGATCCAATTGACGTTCTTCGATTCCAAGAAAAACTAAAAGCCGATGTAGCCGCAACTTTTGATTATCCAGTGCCTTTGAATATAGATAATTCTGAGTATATTTTGATGCTTGAAAAGAGCATTAATAGTGCTAATCTTGCATTGCAAAATAAGAAAAGAAAAGAGATGCTCTTATATGCATGTGTTCACGGTTTTTCAGACAAAGAAATAGACTGGTATTTTTCAAAACTCGATCATGATTTTGATGGTTATGCAATAGGCTCCTTAGTACCAAGAAAAAATGACTATAAATCACTCATCAAAATAATTTATAGAGCAAAAATGCATACACACAAAAGAGAGAAACCCCTGCATTTATTTGGAGTTACGGGATTTCCAATGTTGTATGCTTTAAGTTTTATGGGAGTTGAAACAATGGACTCATGGACATATCTTGTAGCTTCAATTTATAAAGAGTATATTCATCCTGAAACGCTTAAAAGAGTTAGAATGAGAAAAGTTGGCGACATACCTAAATGCGAATGTTTTGTATGTAGTGAATTTGGCATGGATGACTTTTTAGGTGCTACAAGCGTTCCTCAAGCGTATCTTGCAATTCACAATTTGAATATATTTATGCGCGAGATGAAACTTATAAATGAGCATGTGAATCGAAATAGTATTGAAGAACTTATTGAAGAAAAAAGTAAAAAAAATCAGAGAATAAAACTAGTCTATGACTATGCAAAAAACTATCTAAAAAATAATAAAATCATTGAATGATAATAACAAATATTAATTTATTAATCTAAGGGGAAAATCGTGGAAATTAAAGTTTTGGAAAGTTTAGATAAGCTAAAACTGATGGAAGAAGTATTCAATCAAATGAATGTTTATGTAATGATCTTGGATGATAAAAATAATATACTAATTATAAATAACAAAGTTAAAGAAGACTTTGGCAATATTATTGGCAAAAAATGTTATGAGGTCCATCACAAGTCTTCAATTCAACCTGAATTTTGCGCAATGAATTTGATAAAAGATGGCAAGCCAGGGAAAGAAACTTTTTTTGATGATGCTGTTACAAATAAGTGGTATGATATAATAGTAAGCAAAGTCATTATTGGGGATAGTAACTTTTATGTACATTTGATGACTGATGTCAATGAAAGACACCTATCTCAACAGAGAATAGTCGATCTAAATCAAACATTAAGAATTTTAAATAAAATTTTAAGACATGATATTCTAAACAATATTTCAGTTGTAATGATGTCTTTAGAACTTATGGAAACAAAGGACTCAGATCTCAAAAATCGAGCTTTTTCTGCAATTAATAAAAGCATTGAGCTAGTAGATAAACTGAGAGATCTAGAGTCTGCAATATCTTCTGGTATGGAACTTAAACCATATGATGTTAATCTCATAATAACAGAACTTAGTCTAAATTATCCTGAAGTAAGGATTAAAGTTCAAGGTGAGTGCAAAGTTTTAGCCGATGAGGCTTTAATCTCAGTATTTGATAATCTAGTAAGAAACGCGATACTTCATGGCGAAACTGATCAAATCGATGTTGCAATTGAAAAAATGGACAGTTTCTGTACTATAAGTTTTTCTGATTATGGTAAAGGAATACCTCAAGAAATAAGAAAAAATCTATTCCAAGAAGGCATAGCTTATGGTAAAAATAAAGGAATGGGCCTTGGGCTGTATATAGTGCAAAAGACTATTTCCAGGTACGGTGGGAAGGTCTCATTTGAAGATAATTCTCCCAAAGGTACTACCTTTATTTTGAAGTTAAAAAATGCTTAACTATCTAAAATAAATAATAATACTTTTATTTATTGTCATCTAAATATCTATAATGTTGGACTCCAAGAACTTCTTCAAAATGCTCAGGCAAAACTACCCACTCAGGATCTTCAATTATGTATTCAACAGGAAAATGAGTGTGACGAGTTTTAATGTAACACCAAAGTATATCATCTTCGATTAGATATTCGTACCCTTCAGAGCTATCAGCGAAAAAAGGGATAGTGTTTGTATAATTTACAGCCAAAATTATAATTACAGCCATCATCAATAAGCTAAATAACTTTTTCATAAAAATCACCATTTTTAGTTTTCTCGTAAAAAATTAAATAGTTCATCAGATTAACCTCACATTAGATAATCAAAAAAATATATAGTCATTCTGCACCAAAGAGATTATACAAAGTAACGTACCTTTGGTATATTATATTTTTAAATAATCTAAACAATACAATATATCACTTATAAGGACCTAGTTGTAATCTAGATTGTCTCTTCGATGAATGGTTGATCTAATGAGTATTAATTACAGAAGTAGCAACAGGATAATTCTACAAATTCTCGAGTGTATACTTAAGAAAAAAACATCTCAAAGAAGAGTCTTAAAAACACATATAATACAGTATGCAAATCTAAAAACAACAACTGCGGAGAAATATCTTAATTCGCTTGAAAATGCTGAATATATAAAAAGAATTGAAGCTACTTGGGGTAAAAGATACGTAATATTTTATGATATTACTGAAAAAGGCATTGAAAGATATAGGTGGTTTTCAAAACTTGATGAGGAGTTGGATGATTTAAATGAATGAAGGACATATTAATCTATTGTATGATTTAGTAGAATATATGGAAAGAGAAAGAAGGAGGCTATTTATTGCCACAGTTATTGTACTTTTAGTTGTTCCGCTGGCACTCGTTTTAAATATTATAGGTTTTTTTTCAATTACTCGATGGATACTAATTACAGATGCAGATTTTATTGGAACTCTATTTAGGGGAGGAAGATCATTTTTCTCAATTTACTTCGTGGTAACTTTAAACACAATTACTAGCATCGCTCTTGTATTTCTTGGAATAAAGAATCTTTTATTCCTTAAAGCATGGGATAAAAAACTTAACAAAATTAAAAAGATAGAAAAGAAAATTCACGATGAAGTTTTTAAAGATAAAGGATTAATTGAAAACTAATAAGATATACAAAATTTATAACTTTATATAATTGAAGCTAGTGTTAATTCCAATAAATAGAATTTAGCATTGTAATGTATTTTTCTTATCCTCTAATCCAAACAATTAAGATTTAACTTCTTCCATCATGCTTTCTATATGATTTCTTAAAGTGTCTATAACTTTTTTTCTTAAAAAGATACAATCTTTTGAAGCCTCTTTTTTGATGTTCATTAGATCTTCTTGAGTTTCTTCTTTTTTATTTTCTAATTTTTCAGAGATCTTTTTTAAATCATTATTTAGTTCTGAAACATCTACCCCTTGATCTTCAAGTTTTTTTATTGATAGCTCTAGTTGGGATAGCGTTTCTCGAATATCATCTAAGTTTGAATTTTTTGTTTCCATATATATCTGCCTTAATTGATTTAAATAAAATGTTTTTTAACTTTAATGGAAATTTTATTTAAGTTAAAGATATGATATGTATTAAGATATTTTGGAAATTTTTAGCATTTTTATAGATATCAATTTTTAAAACTTGTAACAGATGCTGGTATCTTTCCACCTCTTTTGACAAATTTAGAGCAGTCAATCTTCTTTACAGCCATAATGGAGCCTTCTCCCAATAGACCACCAAAATGAACATAGTCTCCTTCCTTTTTACCTTTGATTGGAACAAGTCTTACGCCCACTGTTTTATTATTATAGACGCCAATTGCTATTTCATCTGCAATTATACCTGCTATAATCTCTTCAGGAGTATCTCCAGGAATAGGAACCATATCAAGACCTA